>DASXCN010000650.1:0-4888 GCA_036491155.1 Solirubrobacteraceae bacterium
GCTGCTGGTGGAGATCATCGGAGCCGGCCCCCGCGCCGCGCAGCGCCGCGACCAGATCCTGCAGGCGTTCGCCGACGTGCTGGACGCCGAGAACTCCGCGGCCGCACGGCGCGGGCTGATGGGACGCTTTCGCTCGCCCGACGACTCCTTCGCCGTGATCGGCGCCATCACCGAACTGGTCTCCCGCCAGGTCCGGCTCGGGGTGCCGGACCACGTCCTCGACCTGGCGCCGGTCATCGACCGCCTCATCTTCGGCATATTGAGCGCCGATCCGGGCGACGACGACCCATCGTGAGCCCGACCGAGAGGGCGGCGCGGGAGGCGCTGGACGCGCTCGAGGCGGAGATCGTCTCCTGTCGCCAGTGCCCGCGCCTGGTGGCGTGGCGCGAGGAGGTGGCGCGGGTCAAGCGCGCGTCGTTCGCCGACGAGACCTACTGGGGCCGGCCGCTGCCCGGCTTCGGCGACCCCGCGGCTTCGGTGATGATCCTGGGGCTGGCTCCGGCTGCGCACGGAGGCAACCGCACCGGCCGTGTGTTCACCGGCGATCGCTCGGGCGACTGGCTGTTCGCGGCGCTGCACCGCGCCGGCTACGCCAACCAGCCGACGTCGCGGACGCGCGACGACGGGCTGACCTTGGACGACTGCTGGGTCGCCGCGGCGGTCCGCTGCGCGCCGCCGGCCAACAAGCCCACCCCGGCCGAGCGCGACACCTGCCTGCCCTACGCCGTCCGTGAGTTCGAGCTGCTGAGCTCCGCCAGGATCATCGTCTGCCTGGGGGCGTTCGCGTGGGACGCCGCGCTGCGCATCCTCGCCGCGGCCGGGCACGAGCGACTGCGGCCCCGGCCACGCTTCGGCCACGGCGCCGAGGCTGCGAGCGGCCGCTTCACGCTGCTGGGTTGCTTTCATCCCAGCCAGCAGAACACGTTCACCGGCCGCCTGACCGAGGACATGCTCGACGCGATCTTCACACGCGCGCGGGAGTTGAGCGCAGTGGCATCCGAAACGCGGGGATGATGGCCAACATTCCTGGTCACGCGGTGGCGACGAGCGAGGCGATGGATCACCGCACGGGACTCACACGACGCCAGACGCTCCAGCGCATGGGAGCGGCGGGACTCGGGTCGGGACGCTGAGCGGGGTGCGAGGGTTCGGCGACAAGCGCGGCGCGGCCGCCTTTCACCAGAAGGATCCCGGCGGCCAGACGGTGATCCCCTTCAAGCTGCCCTCCGGCGGCCCGCTGTATTGCCTGCCTGAGATCACCGACGCCTGGGGGCCCCAGCACCGCGCCTTCGACCGCGGCCGCATGGACGACTGGGTCAAGGTCCACGAGGCCATCACCGGCGGAGGTGACGGCCTGGCGGCCGGGGTCGAGACGATGGGCTACTACACCCGCTCGGAGCTCAGCTTCTACTACTCGCTCGCCGATGCCTTCACGATCTGCGACGGCTACCACAGCTCGGTGATCGGGCCCGCCGATCCCAACCGGTTGATGGCGATGAGCGCCACCCTGGATCCGGCCGGCGCCGACGGCGGCCCACTGGTGGAGACGCTCACCTCCACGCGCAACACGCTCAAGGGCAGGTTCACGTGGACGACGATGCCCGAGCGACTGCAGTCGGCGGGCGTGAGCTGGAAGGTGTACACGGGCCGGCAGGGCAGCGTGAGCGACAACGTCCTGCCCTACTTCGCGGCTTTCGGCAAGCCGGGGGAGCTGGCTGACCGGGGGCTGAAGGCGACCTATCCGGGGCCCTTCATGGCCGATCTCGCCCACGGCCGCCTACCGTCGGTGTCGTGGGTCCTCACCGACCGCGCCGCGACTGAGCACGCCGGGTTCTCGGCGGCGGTCTCGGGCGAGATCCCGGTGGCGCAGCTCGTCAAAGCGGTCATGTCGCACCCCAAGGTGTGGCGCCGGACGGCCCTCTTCATTACCTGGGACGGCAACGGCGGCTTCTTTGACCACGTCGCCCCGCCGGCGGCGCCCGCGGGCACCAAGGGCGAGTACCTCACCGTGGCCGATCTTCCGGCGGCGGCCAACGGGATCTCGGGGCCGATCGGGCTGGGCTTCCGGGTCCCGATGCTCGTCGTCTCGCCGTTCAGCCGCGGCGGTCTGGTCTGCACCGACACCTTTGACCACACCTCGATGCTGCGCTTCCTGGAGACGCGTTTCGGCGTGGAGGTGCCCAACCTCTCGGCGTGGCGCCGCCGCGTCACCGGCGATCTCACCGGTGCCTTCAACTTCGCGGCCCGGCCCGACGGCGGGGCGTCGAAGCTGGCCCAGCCCGGGACCGGGCGGGCGCCGAACTGCAACGCGTTCACCGACAGGCCCGTGCCGGTCCTCTCCGCCACCTTTCCCACGCAGGAGAAGGGCCCCGTCCGCCATCGCCCCAGCGGGATCGTGCGCCGGAAGCGGAGCGGGAAGTGACGCCCGCTGCGCCGGCCGCCGCCGCGGCGCTGATCGCTGCTGCTGCGCTGGTCGCCGCCGCCGCGCCCGCCTGCCCGCGCACGGTGGCAAGCTGCACCAAGGACACAACCTGAGAGCGAGAGCGATGCTAGGAATTCAATTCACGCAATTCGGAGGCCCCGAGGTTCTGGAGCTCGTCGAGCTCCCTGATCCCGAGCCTGGCCCCGGCCAAGTCCGCGTGGCGGTCCGCGCCACCGGGATCAACCCCATCGACTGGAAGGTCCGCAGCGGAGCCATGGGCGGCGAGCTGCCCCGGCGGACCGGCCAGGAGGTTTCCGGCGTCGTCGACAAGCTCGGTGACGGAGTGACCGGCGTCGAGCTGGGCGAGGCCGTGTTCGGCGCCGCGGCCGGCGGTGGCGGCGCGGCGGAGCTCGCGCTGGTGGAGAACTACGCGCGGGTGCCGGAGGTGCTGGATTTCGCGGGCGCGGCGGCCCTGCCGGTGGCGGTGGAGACCGCGGTGCGCTGCCTCGATGAGCTGGACGTCGAGGGAGGCCAGACCATCGTCATCAACGGGGCCTCGGGCAGCGTCGGGATCTCCGCCGTGCAATGTGCTCGTGCCCGCGGCGCTCGCGTGATCGGCACCGCCGGCGCGGCCAACCAGGACTACGTGCGCGGGTTCGGCGCCGAGCCCACCACCTACGGCGACGGGCTGGTGGACCGCGTCCGGGCGCTCCTGGGCGACGACGGGGTCGACCTGGCGCTGGATGCCTCGGGCGGAGGCGCACTGCCCGCGCTGGTGAAGCTCACCGGCTCCCCGGAGCGCGTGTTGACCATCGCCGACTACGCCGGCGCGGAGGCGACCGGCGTGACCTTCAGCGGCGGTGCCGGCACTCCGCGCGCCTGGCACGCGCTGGCCGACGTCGCGCAGCTCATCCAGGACGGGCGCTTCCGCCTGCCGGTCGCGCAGACCTTCCCGCTGGCCGACATCGGCGAGGCCCACCGCATCTCGGCGAGCGGCCATCCACACGGCAAGCTCGTCGTCATCGTGTCCGACGGGTGAGCGCGACCGACGCCCCCCGGGCCGAGCTGGCGGCGCTGCAGGTCGCCGACACGCCCGAGGCGTGGAGCGCGCTCGGCTTCTCCGTCTCGCCTGACGGGGTGGTGGTGCTCGGCGGCGTCGAGCTGTGGCTCGACGCGGCCGGTCGCGGCATCACGGGCTGGACGCTGCGCCGGATCACGCTTAACCACGACGTCGACGGGCTACCCACCGGGACCACCGCCGATCCGCCTGCGCCGCAGAGCGGGCATCCCAACGGGGCCCTGGGCCTTGACCACGTGGTCGTCACCACGCCGGACTTCGACCGGACCGCGAGGGCGCTCGAGGATGCCGGGATCGCGCTGCGGCGCGTGCGCCAAGCGGGCGAGATCCGCCAGGGCTTCCGCCGCCTCGGTCCGGCGATCCTGGAGATCGTCGAGGCCCCGAAGCTGCCGCCCGGCCCGGCGCGGTTCTGGGGCCTCGTTGTGATCGTGGCCGACCTGGTGGGGATCCGAGCGCGGCTGGCGCCGCATGTCTCAGAGATCCGGGATGCCGTGCAGCCCGGCCGGCAGATCGCCACGCTGTCCTCGGGCGCCGGGCTCTCGCCGCGGATCGCCTTCATGGACCCGGAGTAGCGGACACGAACGGTCCTCGATCCGAAGTAGCCTCGTGAGGGTGTCTCTCGAGGTCTTCAGCGAACGCACGCGCGAGTGGTTCAGCGGCGCCTTCGAAGGCCCCACGGCCGCGCAGGAGCAGGCCTGGCCGGCGATCGCCTCGGGCGAGCACGTCCTGATCTCGGCACCCACCGGGTCGGGCAAGACGCTCGCGGCGTTCCTCTACGGCATCGACCGCCTGGCTGGCCGGCCAGCGAGCCCGCGGTCGGAGCGGCGCATCGGGTTGGTCTACGTCTCACCGCTCAAGGCGCTCTCCTACGACGTGGACCGCAACCTGCGCACGCCGCTGCGCGGGATCGGCGCCGAGCTCACGGTGGCGGTGCGCACCGGCGACACCCCTCAGCGCGAGCGCCAGCAGATGCTGCGCGAAGCGCCCGACATCCTGATCACCACCCCCGAGTCGCTGTACCTGATGCTCACCGGGCAGGCCCAGAAGCTGTTTGAGGGCACGCGCTGGTGCATCGTGGACGAGATCCACGCCGTGGCCTCGACCAAACGCGGCGCGCACCTGGCGCTGACCCTCGAGCGGCTCAGTGCCGCCGCCGGCGTCGACGTGCAGCGCATCGGCCTGTCGGCCACGCAGAACCCGCTGGAGGAGGTCGGCCGCTTCATGGTCGGGCCCCACCGCCAGTGCCGCGTCGTCGACACCGGGGTGCGCAAGGAGCTGGACCTGGAGATCCAGGTGCCGGTCGAGTCGATGGTGGAGCCCGAAGCGACGGCGGGGGTGGGCGGGACCGATTTGGATCCCCTCGCCGGTGGCGAGGCGACGCGGCGCTC
>DASXCN010000651.1:0-4350 GCA_036491155.1 Solirubrobacteraceae bacterium
TTGGCCCCGCCCAGCAGGGCCCGGTCCACCTCGCCGCGCTTGTAGAGCCAGTGGACGTCCGCCTCCCAGGTGAAGCCGATCCCGCCGTGGGCCTGGATCGCCGACGCCGCCACCTCGCGCGCGCCGGTCGCACCGGCCGCCGCGGCCAGCGCCGCCGCCTCGCCCAGCCGGGCGGGGTCCGCGTCTGCGGCCCACGCCGCGTAGTACGCCGCCGAGCGGGCGCTCTCGGTGTGCAGCAGCATCTGGGCGCAGCGGTGTGAGACGGCCTGGAAGGAGCCCACGGCCACGCCGAACTGCTTGCGCTCCTTGACGTAGTCGAGCGTCATCTCCAGTGCCCGCTGGCAGACGCCCACGACCTCCGCGGCAATCGCCGTGCGCACGCGGTCAGCGGCGTCGGCCCCCAGGGCCTCGCCCTCGCCGCGCACCGTGGCAAAGCGGCGGGTCGGGTCGATGGCGACCAGCGGCTCGATCTCGGCCCGCTCACCCTCCACCAACCGTGCGCCGTCGTCGTCGAGCAGGACCACCACGCCGGCCCCGTCGCCGTCGACGACCAGGTCGGGGCTGCCCACCCCGGCCCGGACCTCGCCGGTGACCAGCCCGGGAAGCCAGCGGCGGCGCTGCTCGTCGGTGCCGCCGGCCTGGATGACCGCCGCCGCCACCGCGGTGGAGAGAAACGGCGTGGCCGCGCAGGCGTAGCCCAGCTCCTCCAACAAAACCCCTAGCTCCACCGCGCCCAGCCCCTGCCCGCCGTGCTCCTCGGCGACGGCGATCCCCGGCCATCCCAGCTCCACGATCTCGCGCCACAGCGCGTCGTCGTACCGGGCGGCCTCGGCCGCCTCGCGGACCTTGGCAAACGGGGAGCGGGCGGTGAGCAGCTCACGGGCAACGTTCTTGATCTCCCGCTGGTCCTCGGTCAGGTCGAAATCCATGTCAACCCTCCTAGCGGGCCTTGGGAAGACCGAGCACCCGCTCGGCGACGATGTTCTTGAGCACCTCGGTGGTGCCGCCCTCGATCGAGTTGCCGCGGGCGCGCAGCAGCTCGTAGGCCCACCGGCTGCCGGCGGTGAGCGCCGCGGGCCCCAGCAGGTCGGCGGCGAGCTGGGTGAGCTGCTGGTTGGTCTCTGACCACATCCACTTGGTCAGTGAGCCCTCCGGGCCCGGCTGCCCGTACTTCTCGATCGCGGTCAGCCCGCGATACGCGGTCAGGCGCAGGATCTCTGACTTGAGGTGCAGCTCGCCGAGCCGGTCGGCGATCACCGGGTCCTCCAGCAGCCCGCGCCGGTCGGCGTCGGCGATGAGCCGGTCCAGCAGCTGGCGCAGGCGCACCTGGAGGAAGAAGGCCAGGCCGGCGCGCTCGTTCATCAGCGTGGTCAGCGCCACCTTCCAGCCGTTGCCCTCGCCGCCCAGCACGTTCTCGTCGGGGATGCGAGCCCCGTCGATGAACAGTTCGTTGAACTCGCTCTCGCCGGTGATCTGGCGCAGGGGCCGCACCGTCACCGCCTCCTGCTCCATGTCCATCAGGAAGTAGGTGAGGCCCTTGTGCTTGGGCGCCTCGGGGTCGGTGCGCGCCACCAGCATGCACCACTTGGCGTACTGCGCGGCGCTCGTCCACACCTTCTGCCCGGTGACCACCCAGCCGTCGCCGTCCTTGACCGCGCGCGTCTTGAGGCTGGCCAGGTCAGACCCCGCGTCGGGCTCGGAGAAGCCCTGGCACCAGATCTCCTCGGCGGAGAGGATCGGGGTGAGGTAGCGCTCCTTCTGCTCCGGAGTCCCCCAGCTCATGATCGTGGGCCCGGCCAGCAACAGCCCCAGCACGTTGGCGGGCAACGGTGCCCCGGCGCGGCCCAGCTCCTCGAAGAAGATGGCTGACTGGGTCAGCGTGGCGCCGCGGCCGCCGTACTCGGGCGGCCAGTGCACGGCAGCCCACCCGTCGCGCGCCAGCGCCCGCTGGAAATCAACGCGCCACTCGTAGTTGGCGTCCTCGACGTCTGGCTCGCGGCCCGGGTCGTGGTCGGCCAGCCAGGCGCGCAGCTCGTCGCGGAAGGCCAGCTCGGGCTCGTTGAAGGTCAGGTCCATGGGGTCTCCATCTCGTGTGAGTCAGCGGTCACCGCACAAGGATGAACGATATGAAACAGCAAGGGCTCCGTGTCTCAATTGTCGGACACCGCGATGCTGAACGCGGTGCGGTACTCGTCGCCGGGCGCCACCAGCGTCAGCGCGCCGCCGTCCTCCAGGGCGTTGGTGGGCGCCGTCATCGGTTCAAAGCAGATGAAGTCCTGACCCTCAGGGGCGAACACCTGCGCGTAGTCGTACCCCTCGTCGAAGGTGACGGTCAGGGTCTGCGTGCCCGCGGACACGCTGAACTCCGGCGGCGAGGTCAGCCCCACCAGGCCGTCGTCCCAGCTCTGGCCGTCCAGCGCGAAGCGGCGGGACTGAAGCGGCTCGGCGGCGCCCGTCGGGATCATCCGGCCGTCGAGCACCAGCCGCTCCGAGGCCCCCAGCGCGACCTGCCAGTCAGACCGCGGCGCATCGCCGGGCGGGCGCAGGTACGGGTGATAGCCGAAGGACACCGGGACCGCGTCGGCGCCGGTGGGCCGCAGCGTGGTGATGAGCTCCAGGCCCCCGTCGCCCGCGATGGCATCCAGGCGCAGCTCGTGCGCGAAGGGGAAGAGCTCCATAAGCTCGGGGGCGCTCCAGTCCAGGCGCGCGCTGATGCGGTCGGGCGCCCCGGTCTCGATGAGCTCCCAGCGCAGCAGCCCGGGCAGCGCGCCATGGATGGGCAGACCGTTGGAATCCAGGGCGTACCGGCCCTCGGGCGGCGGGAGGGTGACGTCCTTACCCCCGACGGCGTACCCGGGTCGCGACAGCCGGTTGGCCCACGGGTGCAGCAGCGGGACGCCCATCGTCTTGCCGCGTTGTGCGTACGCCTCAACGTCGCGCCCGGTATGCAGCAACTGGGCCCCGTCGTGGACGAGCGAGTGGCAGAGCATGTTGGCGTCGGGCACGAAACGCGCCTCCAGGGCACCGCCCTCCGACACGATCCCCACCGTTGCGAACCCGTCCACCATGGCCATCAGCGCAGAGCATCGCACGCGGCGACGGCCGCACGCCCGCTCCTGCGAAGATGGCCCTGCCGCACCTGGTCCCGGTTTCATGCCCACCTCGCCTCAGATTCTCATCGTCGGAGCCGGCTTTGGCGGGGTCGCCGCCGCCATCGAACTGCGCCGCCACGGGTTTGACGACGTCACGATCCTGGAGGGTGCACCCGATCTGGGCGGGACGTGGTTCTACAACAGCTACCCGGGGGCGGCGTGCGACGTCCCCAGCCACCTGTACTCGTTCTCCTACGAGCAGCGCACGAGCTGGTCGCGTCTGTGCTCTCCCCAGCAGGAGATCCTCTCCTACCTGCGCGGCGTGGCCGGCGACCACGGTGTCACCAATCTGATCCGCTTCTCGCAGCGCGTGCGCGACTGCGCCTTTGACGCGGTCAAGGGCCGCTGGACGGTGCAGACCGAGCCCGGGGAGCGCTACGAGGCCGACGTGCTCATCCTCGCCACCGGCCAGCTCAACCGCCCGTCGATCCCGGACCTGCCCGGCCGCGACACCTTCGCGGGCCACAGCTTTCACTCCGCGCGCTGGGACCACGACTACGACCTGCACGGCAAGCGCGTCGCCGTGGTGGGTACCGGCGCCAGCGCCGTGCAGTTCGTACCCGAGGTGGCCCACCAGGCCGCCCACCTCAGCGTGTTTCAGCGCACGGGCAACTGGTTCATGCCGCGGCGCAACCACGTCTACCCGCCGCTGGTGCGCGCGGCGATCCGCCACGTGCCCGGTCTGCAGCGCCTGCGGCGCAGCTTCCTCTTTCACTACTGCGAGAGCCTCACCATGGCGATCCGCCACCCGCGCACGGTCGGGCGGCTGACCGGGATGCGCTCGGCGGCATTCATGCGCCGCCAGCTCCCTGACGCGGAGTTGCGCGCCCGCGTCTGGCCCGACTACACCTTCGGCTGCAAGCGCGTGCTGTTCAGCTCCCATTATCTGCCCACGCTGGGCCGCCCCAACGTCGAGCTGGTCACCGAGCCCATCACACAGATCACCGAGACGGGGCTCGTCACCGCCGACGGGCACCGACACGAGGTGGACTGCATCATCTGGGGGACCGGCTTCAAGGCCACGGAGTTCGTGGCTCCGGCGCGCGTGACCGGCGCCGACGGGCGCACGCTCGACGAGACCTGGAGCGGGGGCGCGCACGCCCACCTCGGCCTGGCCGTGCCGGGGTTCCCCTCGATGTTCCTCGTCTATGGCCCCAACACCAACACCTCGGGCGGCTCCATCATCTTCTACCACGAG
>DASXCN010000652.1:0-8099 GCA_036491155.1 Solirubrobacteraceae bacterium
ATACCACCGGCGTTGTCGGTGATGGGGCCGAACGCGTCGAGGGCGACGATCAGGCCGGTCAGGGACAGCTGCGCCATCACGGCGACGCCGATGCCGTAGATGCCGTGGCCGAGCTTCCAGGCGCCGAAGATGCCGAGCGCGATCACGATCGCGGGCAGCGCGGTCGCCTGATAACCCTGGGCGAGGCCCTGGATGATGTTGGTCGCGTGACCGGTCTGCGACGCGCGGGCGGTGCTCTTGACCGGCGAGAAGCGAGTCGAGGTGTAGTAGTCGGTGATGACGAACAGACACGCGGTGATGACCAGGCCGATCAGCGCGCAGAGGTAGAAGTGCCACCACTTGGGAGCCTCAACGAGTCCGGTGGTCAGCCCGTGCATCAGCCAGTAGGTGACCGGGATGAAGGCCAGCGCAGCGAGGCCGCCCGACAGGATGAGGCCCTGGTACAGGGCCCGCTCGACGTTGCCCGAGCGCGACTTGACCGCGAAGGTGCCGATGATCGAGGCGATGATCGAGACGCCGCCCAGCACGAGCGGATACATCGCGACCGCGGTGCTCTGGGTGAACGTCAGGACGCCCAGCAGCATCACCGCCACCGCGGTGACGGCGTAGGTCTCGAACAGGTCCGCCGCCATGCCGGCGCAGTCGCCGACGTTGTCGCCCACGTTGTCGGCGATGACCGCCGGGTTGCGGGGGTCGTCCTCGGGGATACCGGCTTCGATCTTGCCCACGATGTCGGCGCCGACGTCGGCGCCCTTGGTGAAGATGCCGCCGCCCAGACGAGCGAAGACCGAGATCAGCGAGCCGCCGAAGCTCAGGCCGATGAGGGCGTCGACCGCCTCGCGGGTGGAGTCGCCGACGATCCAGGTGAGGATCCCGTAGTAGCCGGCCACGCCGATCAGGGCGAGGCCGACGACCAGCATGCCGGTGACGGCGCCGCCGCGGAAGGCCACGGTGAGTGCCTTGGAGACGCCGCCGCGCGCCGCCTCGGCGACGCGGGCGTTGGCGCGCACGGACACGTTCATGCCCACGAATCCGGCGCCGGCCGACAGCGCCGCGCCGATGAGGAAGCCGATGGCCACTCGGATGTTCTGAAGCGGGATCAGCAGGACGAAGACGACCACGCCGACCGCGGCGATGATCGTGTACTGGCGCGTCAGGTACGCGGAGGCGCCCTCCTGGACCGCCGCCGAGATCGCCTGCATCCGCTCGTTGCCGGGCGACAGCGCCAGCAGCGACCGTGAGGTGACAATGCCGTAACCGATGGCGCACGTCGCGCACACGAGCGCGATCACGACGCCATGGTGCGTCAGGAAGCTAGACAAGAAGGTCCTCCGGGGAAACTCTCAGGTTCGGGCCCGCGATGGATCGCGAGCTCAACGTCAAAAAGGGCCTTCCGCACTCAGACAGTGCGGAGACCCCGGCATAAGCCCGGCGCGAGTCTAGCGTGCGGCCGGGCGGAACGTCGCCTCCAAACGGCGCGAGCACGGGCCAAACGCCTCCGTACGGCGGCCCGGGGCGCCCTACTGACCGGGCACCCAGAGGCGCCCGCTGCGCTGGGCCGGACCCGGCTCTCCGGGTTTTGGAGTCTCGGGCTCGGGGGAGCCAGGAGGCGCCCCGCCCGTCCCGCCGCCGGGAGCAGGCCCACCCGCCCCGCCGGGACCACCCTCGCCAGGGCCTCCTTCCCCGGGACCGCCCTCGCCAGGACCGCCCTCGCCAGGACCGTCCTCGCCAGGGCCTCCCCCGCCAGGGCCTCCCTCGCCAGGGCCTCCCTCGCCGGGGCCACCCGGGCCCGCCGCGCCGGAGCTCGCGCCGGGCTCTCCGGCGCCCGGCCCGGCTGCCCCGCCCGGGGCGCCCGCCTCGCCGGCCCCGCCCAGCCGCACGAAGGCCATCTGCAGCTGCGACAGCGCGTCGCGGATGGGGGCCGCCTGCGGCGGCGCGACGTGCTCGATGACGGGCAGCAGCGCGCGCACTGCCTCGATGGAGAGCCGGACCTGTCCGAGATCGCGCTCGTCCTCGGTGCCCGGCGACAGGCCGGTGCGCCGCATGCCGAGGTTGATCAGCGAGACGACCTGGTCGAGCAGGATCTGCTCGACCCTGATCTTCTTGATCTCGGCCTCATAGGCGGCCCGGAGCTCTTCTTCGGTTGGCTGATCGCCGGTGCTCATGCGCTCTGCTCCCCTTAGACGTGGCTGCTCAGCGGCAGTGGGGCTCCAACACCCCGGAGTATGTGTCGCGGGTCTCGGCCTGGACGGCGGCGTAGACCTCCTGCAGGCTCAAGCCGGATTCCAGCATCTTGCGCTGCCGCTGCGCGCCGTTGGCCGCGGGCAGGCTCACCTCGATACCAAGCTCGGCACGGACCGGCGCGGTCCAGTCAAGCAGTCGGTCCAGCGCGCCGGCGGCCGGGTACGGCTCGCGTCGCTCGAGATCGAGCAGGTCACCGTCCAGACCGTGGCGCAAGGCCCGCCACATGTTCTCCTCGATGAGCCGATGCGGCTGGTCCGTGAATGGGACGCCCTCGTCGATGTCGCGTGCCGCCTGGGCCACGCAGGCGACGATGAGCGACGCCAGCCCGTCTGACTCGGCCGCGGTCGGCTGGGCGTCGCAGATGCGTACCTCCACTGTGCCGAAGGCGAAGTGCGGGCGGATGGACCACCAGACCTGGGTGTACTCGACGATGGAGCGGGTCTGAACGAGGAAGTCGATGTAGTCGGCGAACGCCGACCACTCGCCGAAAGCGTCGGGGACGCCACACCGCGGGAAGCTCTTGGTGAAGATCTGGGTCCGGGCGCTGTGCAGCCCCGAGTCGCGGCCGTCGAGGAACGGCGAGCTGGCCGAGATCGCCAGCAGCACGGGCAATACCGGCCGCAGGCGATCGCACACCCGCACGGCACGGTCGGCGCCGCGCACCCCGACGTGGACATGCAACGAGAACGTGTTGTTGCGCCAGGCCACGTACTTGAGGCCGTCCTCGACGCGGTGGTAGTGGTCAGTGTCGATGACCTGCTGGCGGCGGTAGTCCGAGTACGGATGGGTCCCGGTGGCGCCGAGCCCCACCGCTTGGGCGCCGGCCACCGCGAACAACCGGCGACGCAGGTCGTGCTGGGCGGCGCGGGCAGCGGCCAGGTCCTCGCCGCGGCCGGACCGGATCTCGATCTCGGACGAGATCAGCTCTCCGGCGATCGCCGGGCCCAGCAGCGGGTCATCGGCGCCGGCATCGCGCAGCTCCTCGAAGCGGCCGGCGAGCTCGAGGCTGTCGGGATCCAGAACCGCGAACTCCTCCTCCAGCCCGACGGTGAAGTCGGTGGATGCCTCAAACGCGGCACGCGCGGTGTCGATGTCGAGCTCCACGGCAGCCATCAGAGACGCTAGGTCAGATAGAAGTACAGCGCGTAGAGCAGATCGACTGCGGGACTCGAGGTATGCACGGTCACTTCGGGCGGCACCTGGAGCAGCGCCTCGGAGTAATTGAAGATGATCTTCACCCCGGCATCGACGAGATCGTCGGCGATGCTCTGGGCCGCCGCGGAGGGGACCGCCAGGACCGCCACCACGATGTCCTGCTCGTCGACCACCGTCCGCACCTCGGAGTTGTGGCGGACGGTCATCGGCCCGATGCGCGTCCCCACCCGCTCATGGTCGATGTCGAAGATGGCCACCACGCGGAAACCGTGGTCGGCGAAGATGTCAGACGTCGCGATGGCCGTGCCGAGGTGGCCGGCCCCGAACAGCGCGATGTTGTGCTGCCCGGCGGTCCGCAGGATCTTGCGGATCTGGCTCACCAGGGACTCGACGTTGTAGCCGACCCCCCGCTTACCGAACTTCCCGAACCCCGACAGGTCACGGCGGATCTGGGTGGAGTTGACGTGCGTGTAGTCGGCGAGCTCCTGAGAGGAGATCGTCTCCTTGCCGATCTTTCGCGCTTGCGTGAGAACCTGCAGATACCGCGACAGTCGCGCCGCAACCCCGAGAGACAGCTTCTCGCTCGGTTTGTCGAGGCCCGGCCCCGCCGGTTCGGTACCGCGGCCGACCGTGTAGCTCATCCTGTTTTCCACTCTAGTGGGTCTGATGTCGTGAGTCCGGATCGTGCGCACGGGCGAGGCGCTCCGTGAGCTCGGACTCATCCACGAACAGCTCGAAGACCTCCACCCCATCGATGGCGACGACCGGGATCCGTTCCAGGTAGCTGCGCAGCAGTCGCTCGTCGGCGTCGATGTCGCACTCCATCAGTTCGAAGGGATGGCGGGCGCGCACGCGCTCAAGCACCAGCCGGGCGTCGTCGCACAGGCAGCAGCCATCCCGGCCGTAGAGGACGACCTGGGTCACGCGGCCAGCGCCCGCTGCCCGGTGGCGTACACGTCGAGGTCGAGATAGTCCGGGAACGGCTGCGCCGGCACGTAGCGTGCTGCGCTGGCGATCATCGCCGCGTTGTCGGTGCACAGCTCGCGCGGCGGGATGCCGACGGGGATCCCGAGCGCCGAGAGCCGCTCGCGCAACGGGCCGTTGGCGGCCACCCCGCCCCCCACGGCCAGCTGCTCGGCCCCGGTCTGCTCCAGCGCGCGCTCGACGCGCAGCGCCAGTGCCTCGATGATGGCCCGTTGGTAGGCGGCGGCGAGATCGGCGCGCCGGCGGTCCGCCTCGTCCTCCCCCAGCTCGCGCACCTGGTAGAGCAGGGCGGTCTTCAGCCCGGCGAAGGAGAAGTCCAGTCCCCGCATCCGCGCGCCGGTGGGAAACGCGAAGGCCTCGGGGTCGCCGTCGCGGGCCAGGCGCTCCAGCGCCGCACCGCCCGGATAGCCCAGCCCCAGCAGGCGCGCCCCCTTGTCGAAGGCCTCGCCGGCGGCGTCGTCGAGCGTCTGGCCCAGCACCTCGTAGTCGGGGCCGTGATCGGTCACCTGGGCCAGGAAGGTGTGGCCGCCCGAGGCGATGAGGCTCAGAAACGGAGGCGCGAGCGGCCCGGGCGCCAGGAAGCCGGCGGCGATGTGGCCGTGGAGATGGTCGACCGGGGCCAGCGGGAGCGCGTGAGCCGCTGCCATCGCCTTGGCCGTCGCCACCCCCACGAGCAGCGCGCCGATGAGGCCCGGCCCCCGCGTGACGGCGACGAGTTCCATATCGGCGAGCTCAGCATCGGCCTGGCGCAGAGCGTCCTGGACCGCCGCCCCCACGAGCTCGAGGTGGTGGCGGCTGGCGATCTCGGGCACGACGCCGCCGTAACGGTCGTGGATCCCCTGCGAGGAGATCACGTTGGACAGGATCCGGCCATCTCCGGTGACGACGGCCGCGCAGGTGTCGTCGCAGGAGGTCTCCAGCGCGAGGATCACCCCGCCGCGCTCGACGGGGAGGTCGTCTCGAGCGTGCGCCACATGATCACCGCATCCTCGCCGTTGTCGCGGTAGTAGCGGGGCCGGGTGCCCGCGGAGCGGAACCCGAAGCGCTCGTACAGCGCGATCGCCGGCGCGTTCGAGGTCCGGACCTCCAGGGTGTACTCGCGATCGGCCCCGGCGCGCTCGATCATCTGCTCCAGCATCGTCCGGGCGATGCCGCGGCGGCGCATCACCGGGTCGACGGCGATGTTCATGAGATGCCACACCGTGTCGTAGCGGGCACAGATCAGGTAGCCGAGCAGCGTGTTGTGCTCATCGACCGCGGCCAGGCACAGCCCCGACGGCTTGGATAGCTCGAGCACGAACATCGCCAGCGACCACGGCGTCGTGAAGGCGCGGCGCTCGATGGCGATCACCTGCGGGAGATCGGAATAGCCAAGGGGTCTGATCGAGATGCTGTCTGAGGTCATTGCCGGGCGCTGCGAAGGGTGATCTCGGCGTCCGGCAGACGCAGATACTCCGGCTGGACGCCCTCCGGGGGCTCAGGCCGCAGACCCAGGGCCAGCCGGCAGTGCTCGATGGCGCTGACCCGGTGAAGCCCTGAGTCCGGCTCAGGAATCCGCGCTCCCACATGCTCGAGAGCCGCCCTGAATTCTACCGCCCCGTCACCCACCGCCAGCCAGGCGCGACCGTCCGCTTGCAGGGTCTTTGCCAGCGCGTCGGGGGCCAGCGCGCGGGGGGCAATCAGCGGCGTGGCCTCGGGCACGGCCACCTCGGAGGCGGTCCAGCCGGCGGCGAAGACCTCGCCCCGGCGCGCGTCGATCACCGCCATCACGGAGTCGGGAGAACCGGACCCGCCCGCCCCGCCCGCCCCGCCCGCCCCCGCGCCCCGCGCGAGGGCGTGCAACGTCGAGACCCCGACGAGGTCGATTTCCCGTGCCCGCGCGAGGGCGTGCGCGGTGGCGACGCCGATCCGCAGCCCCGTGAAGGTCCCGGGGCCCACCCCGACGGCGATCCGGTCGACCGCGGACCAGTCGGCGCCCGCGGCCTCGAGCACCTCGACCACCAGCGCCATCAGCCGGGTGGTGTGCCGCGGCCGCGCGCCGGGTGGCGGATCGTCGCGGCGCTCGACCGTCTCGTCGCCGTCGCTGTCGAGCAGCGCCACCGTGGTGGCGCGGGTCGCGGTGTCAAACCCCAGAACCTTCACGTGATCGCAACCTCGCGCACATCGCCGCCGGCGTGCTCGAGCCGGACGCGCGCCGCCACGTGGCCGAGCGCGTCGAGCTCCCGCGCTCCGGCGGCCGGCCACTCGACGAAGGCGATCGTGTCAGGACCGACGTAGTCGGCCAGCAGGTCCGGATCCTCGCCGCTCAGCGAGGACAGCCGGTAGAGGTCGACATGGGCCACGGACGCCCGTCCGCCGGCCGGATAGAGGTGGCCGATGGTGAAGGTCGGACTCGTCACCGGCACGGTGACGCCCAGCGCCCGGGCGGCCCCTCGCACGAAGGTCGTCTTGCCCGCGCCGAGCTCACCCTCGACCAGCACCACGTCCCCGGCGGCCAACTCGGACGCGAGCCGGCCTCCGAGCCCCTCGGTCTCGGCCGCGTCATGGGACTGAAACCGACCGTGCACTGGCCGACACTGTAGAGCCGGGGGTTCCGCTACCGTCATGGGCATCATGGCCGACGGTCCGTCCAGATCACCGGGGCGCATCGCGCTGCTCGTCAACCGGATCGTGGGGGACCGAGGCGAGCTTCCGACCTCACTGGCAGACCTCCGCGGCTCCGAGACGTTCAAGGCGGTGGGCCTCGCCGCGGCGATGATCGGCAACAACATCATCGCCTTGGGTTCCACGGTGGTCTTCACCCGGCTGCTCAAGGATCAGCAGGGCGGGGGCTACGGGTCGCTCGCGGCGCTGGTCAGCTACTTCCTCATCCTCTCTGTCGTGGGCCAGGCGATGCAGGTGGCGACGGCCCGCGAGGCCGTGCTCGGGCATCTGGGCGTCGGCGCCGGCCTGGCGGCCACCGTGCGGCAGTGGACCCGCGGGCTGCTCCTCTTCACCCTGGCGCTGACCGTGGTCTCGGTCCTGCTGCGCGACCCGATCGCCCGTGCCGTGGGCGTCAAGCACGACCAGTGGGCCGCTGCGGTGGGCCTGCCCGCCGCCGCCCTGTGGGTGGAGCTGTCGATGCTGCGCGGGGTGCTGCAGGGCGTCGGCGACTACAAGGGCGTCGGCCTCAGCCTCCTCGGCGAGCAGAGCGTCCGCCTGGTCAGCGGAGCCATCCTGGCCGCGGCCGGGCTCGGCGTGACCGGGGCCTACCTGGGAACGCCGGTGTCGTTCATCGCGATGGGCCTGTACTGCGGGTACCGCCTGCGCCAGCACGTGCGCGAGGTGGAGGCCGAGCCGCTGGCCGCCGTCTCAGTGGCCCCCGCGGCGGCGTTCAGTCTGTGGGAGCACGTCAAACGCGCGTGGGCGCCGATCGCGGGGCTGATCATCATCGCCGTCCTGCAGAACATCGACATCATCGCCGCCAAGCATCGTTTCGACACTCACACGGCGAGCTCGTACAGCGCGGTGGCGGTCGCCGCCAAGGTGCTCATCTGGGTAGCGATGGGCGCCGGGTTCTACCTGGTGCCGGAGGTCGCGCGCCTACGCGCCGCCGGCGAGGACCCCCGGCCCATCCTCGCACGCGCTCTGGGGATCGTCGCCGTGTGCTCCGTGCCCGTCCTCCTGATCTTCGCCTTCGCCTCCCACCTCCTGATCAAGGCGGCCTTCACCGCCTC
>DASXCN010000653.1:0-1518 GCA_036491155.1 Solirubrobacteraceae bacterium
CTTCGACTCGGAGACGCCCTACATCGGCGCGATGGGCTCCCGTCGCGCGCAGGCCAAGCGGCGCGAGCGGCTGCTGGCCGCGGGCATCGCGGAGGACCAGCTCGAGCGCGTGTCCGCCCCGATCGGCCTCGACATAGGCGCCCTCGGCTCCGAGGAGACGGCGCTCTCCATCATGGCCGAGATAGTGGCCGTGAGGAACGGCCACGGCGGCGGCCGCCTGGCGGACGCCAAGGGCCGCATCCACGAGGCGGTTTAGGGCAAGCAATCCCATCCGGGTGCCCTATACGGGCACCAAACTGGGATCGCCTAAGAGAGAACGCAGTTCGGTCCGCATGAACTGCGAGTCCTCAAACACGTCGCTCCAGCTGTAGCGGCGGAACTCATCGCCGCGGGCTCGCGCCTCCCGCTCCCGGGCGCGGTCGCGTTCCCAGGATCTGCGCGAGTTGTGGTACCTGAAGCTGTCGAGCTCGACCGTGAGCCTGTGCTCCGGCCAGCGGCAGTCGACATAGAAGCTGCCCGCCGGACGGTTGGCCTGTGGAAGCGGGAGACGCTCTTCTCGGAGAAGCGCAATGAACGCTCTCTCGAGCTTGCTGAGGAGGGCAGGTGCATCGCCGGTCAAGACGGCGCGGAGCTTGGCGGCGCCCGGTGCGCTCTGCCGCCTCGCGAGAACCGCCTCGATCTGCCGGGGTGTCGTGCCGTAGCGGACTGCCGCCTCGTGACACGCCAACGCGAGTTCATCCAGTGCCAGCACCGGCGCGAGATCGACCAACGTGCGCGGTACCGAGGTGACGGGAATCCCGCGCCACGTCGTGACCTCGCTGCGATGGAGCGAGCGATAACGTTTGGTCGCGATCCCCTTAATGCTCTTTTCGACGGGCGCGATGACCTCCGGCGGAGGTGGCGAGCCCCTCAGCAGCTCAAGGAGATGCCCAGCCGGCCGTCCAAGCAAATAGGAGCGGTCCCCGCACGCCCACACGGCGGCCAGGTAGGAGGACTCCACGCTCGGCGCGCGGTGGCCAACGCGGTACACGCCGGGGTACTCGACCAGCAGGGACCCCCTGGCCAGTCTCGTTCGAATCTGCTTCTTGCTCATCCCCGCCCGGAGCAGCTCCCGCCGCCGCACGACCCCAAAGGCGGCAAACGCCCGCCGCGCCAGGATCTCGTCAGCTGTCCCAGGTGGGTGCCCCATACGGACACCAAGGTGGGATCGCTCCGAAGTTCGCCCCCTCAACGCCGCCTGACCGCGGCCGATCACCGGGGGATGAATGAGCGGCGAGACAGCCGGTCCGCGACTGGCGTGCGCCCGCACGCCCGCTCCGAGCTGTCCACGCGCCACGCGGTTACCGCCGCGCTGATGGCCGGCTTCTTCATAACGGGGAACGGCCTCGCGTTCGCGTGGACGATCACGAACCACAACCCGCACATGCGCCATGGCTTCGTGATCCTGATGGTCGCCATCTCCTGCGCGCTCTTCCCGGTGGTGATGTGGGGGCTGTTCCGGCTGCCCCGGCTCGCGGT
>DASXCN010000654.1:0-3043 GCA_036491155.1 Solirubrobacteraceae bacterium
TGGTGCTGAGCTGACCGCGCTGATGGCGGCCGAGCACATCAGCTTCCTGCACGCCGCCCCCAGCTGCTGGCGCATGTTGGTGCAGAGCGGTTTGCGAGCCGTACGTGGGCTGCGGGGACTCAGCGGGGGCGAGACGCTGTCCGCCGACCTGGCCGGCGAGATCCTGGAGCGCTGCCGGGTGCTGTGGCACGGTTATGAGAGCGCCGAGACTGGCGGGCACGCCACGCTCGGGCGGGTGGAGGCGGGCCGTCCGGTGACGCTCGGCCGGCCGGTGGCGAACACCCGGGCCTACGTGCTCGACGAGCATGGCGACCCCGTGCCGGTGGGGGTGCCCGGCGAGCTGCTGGTCGCCGGCGACGGCGTGGCCGGGCGCTATCTCGCTCGGCCCGAGCTGACCGCCATCGCCTTCGTGGACGAACCGTTGGGCGACGGGGTCGCCTACCGCACCGGCCAGCGGGTCCGCTGGCGCGACGACGGGACGCTGGAAGCGATGCCCTGGTCATGATCGCGGCGTCGACGCCGCCGGGCGCGCCGGTCCTCTGAACCCGCGCGCCGCGCCGCAGCTGGGACGCAACCGGCGTGTCGCGTCCTCGACGCCGCGGCGCAGCAGCATCGGGTTGCTCCTCCTCGAGCGCCTTCCATCCGCCGCACAGGCCGGATTGATGCGCCAGAGCTTACCGATATGTGCGGTCCGTCACACTCTCGGTGCGGTCAGAATGCCTACACGGGAGACGACGGCCGCGCCAGGCCCTCGGCCAGGTCCCCGAATCCCGGCGCGATCACCGCCCCCGGCTGAGCGATGATCTCCTCGGCGACCAGCGCCTCGGTGGTCAGCATTAGTGCCGCCACCGAGGCGGCGTGCTCGATGGTGAGCCGCGTCACCCGCAGCGGGTCGATGACGCCGTCGTCAAACAGATCCCCGAAGTCGCCGGTGAGCGCGTTGAGCCCGTGGCCGGGCGGCATCGTGCGGACCTGGTCGACCACGGCGCGACCGTCGAAGCCGGCGTTGGTGGAGACCCAGTACAGGGGCTCGGACAGCACGGAGCGGATCACCTCGGCGCCGCGCAGATAGTCACCGGCGAGCCCGGTGTCGTCCAGCGCGGTCTCGGTGCGCAGCAGCGCGGTGCCGCCGCCGGCGACGATCCCCTCGCTCACCGCGGCTCGCGTCGCCGCCAGTGCGCCCTCGCAGCGGCGCAGCTTCTCCTTGAGCTCGGGGCCGGTGGAGGCGCCGACGTGGATGACCGCGAGGCTGCTCGAGAGCTTGGCCAGGCGCTCGCGCAGGACCTCGATGTCGGTGTCCTGAGTCGCCCGTTCGAGCTCGATGCGGATCTGGGCCAGCCGGGCGTCGACCTCCTCCGCGCTCCCCGCGCCCTCCACCAGCACCGTCGAATCCTCGGTGATGACGACGCGCCGCGCGGACCCGAAGGTCTCGGGCTTGACGTGCTGGAGGGTGAGCCCCGCGTCCTCGGCGATGACCTGACCGCCGGTGAACGCCGCCAGGTCGTGCAGGTGGGCGAGCCGGCGATGACCGAAGCCGGGGGCGCGCACGGCCACCGCCTTCAGCGTGCCGTGCTGATTGTTCTGGACCAGCAGCCCCAGCGCCGCCCCCTCTACCTTCTCAGCGAAGATGACCAGCGGCCGCGGGGACCTCATCACCGCGTCCAGCGTCGGCATCAGGTCCTGGATATGGCCGATGGGCTTGTTGGTGAGCAGGATGTAGGGGTTCTCGAAGACGGACTCCATGCGCTGGGTGTCCTGGATGAGGTAGGGCGAGAAGTGGCCGTTCTCGACATGCATGCCCTCGACGAACTCCACCTCGATCCCGGGCAGGTCCGCCTCCTCGATGGTGACCACGCCCTCGGGCCCGACGCGGTCCAGCGCCTGCGCGACGGCGCCCCCGATGCGCTCGTCCTCCTTGGCGGCGATGGTGGCGACGTGCATGAGGTCGTCGCCGCCCGCCACGCTGCGCGCCTCGCGGCGCAGCTCGGCCACCACCACCTCGGTTGCCTCCTCAATGCCTCGGCGCAGGAGCATGGGGTTGGCCCCCTCGTCAAGCGCCTTCATGCCCTCGCGCACGATCGCCTGGGCCAGCAGCGTCGCCGTCGTCGTGCCGTCACCGGTGAGGTCGGAGGTCTTGTTGGCGACCTCGCGGACGAGCTGGGCCCCCATGTTCTTCAGCGGGTTGGAGAGCTCGATCTCGCGAGCGATCGAGACCCCGTCATTGGTGATCATGGGCGCGCCGGTCAACCGCTCCAGGACGACGTTGCGCCCCTTGGGTCCGAGGGTCACGCGGACGGCGTTGGCCAGCTCGTCGACGCCGTCGGCGAGCAGCCGGCGAGCCTCCTGATTGAAGTAGAGGACCTTGCCCATACGATCGAGCCTCCTAGGCGGGGATGAGGATGCCGCGCCCCTGCAGACGCCCGCCGTCCAGATCGGCCATGGCGTCGTTGATGGCGTCGAGCGGATAGGTGGTGGTGTGGAGCGTGACCTTGCCCTGGGCGGTCAGGGTCATCAGGTCGACGAGGTCCTTGTAGGTGCCGACGAGGTTGCCGATGAACGAGATCTCGCGGCTGATGACGTCGATCGTCGGGATGTCGATGTTCTCCCCGTAGCCGATGACGTAGTAGAAGCCGCCGTCCTGGACCATGTCGATCCCGTCCTGGATCGCGCCCTTCTCTCCCACGAAGTCGATGATCGCCTCGGCGCCGAGGCCGTCGGTCATCTCCTTGATGGTGTCCACGTGGGTGCCGTCGACCTTCACGGTCTGGTCGGCGCCCATCTCCCCGGCCAGCGCCAGCGCCTTCTCCGAGGGGTCGATGACGATCACCTCGGCGGGGGTGTAGGCCTTCAGGCACTGGATGCCGATGTGCCCGAGGCCACCCGCGCCGATGACCACGACGCGCGTGCCGGCGCCCAGCACCGGGATCGCCTTCTTGACCGCGTGGATGGCGGTCAGCCCGGCGTCGGCCAGGGCGGCGATGTCCTTGGGCTCAAGGCCGGGCCCGAGCTTGACCACCGAGCGCGCGGAGGTCTTGAGCAGATC
>DASXCN010000655.1:0-7471 GCA_036491155.1 Solirubrobacteraceae bacterium
GCGCGTATCCCCGGCAGCGCGTCGTCGGCAAGGTCGTCGAGCAGCGCGCGCTGCCCGGCGGAGAAGACGGCCCCCTCGAGCACCATGTGGTAGAGCTGAACGCCGTCGAGGATGCCGGCGCGTCCTGCCGCCAGCTCGGCCGCGATCGCGGGCAGGCGCACCTCGAACAGCTCCAACAGAGCCTCGGGCACGTGAGCTCGCGCCGCGGCGTGCCGCTCCGCCGGGGTCTCTCCGGAGAGGCCGAGCACCTCGGCGGCGACGCGATCGAAGAACAGCGCGTGACGATCCTCGTCGCGGCGCTGCAGGAAGAAGACCCACATCATCATGCTGTCCACGTGCTCGGCGGCGTCGGCAAACGGCGTGAGGTGCTCGGCCACCGCGTCCTCGGCCACGCGGAAGCCGGCCAATAGCGTTGTCAGGCGCCCGCGGCGCTCGTCCGGAAGCGTGGGCCACGCACGCGCGTCAGGGGCGAGGTCGATGGCCGCCGGCTCCCAGTGCAGCTTGGCGACGATCTGGGAGTAGGTCGCGAGCCGCGGGAACATCAACAGCTCCGAGCGGTCAGCGCTCGGAATGCTGAGGCCGCCTGGCCCCATGTTGGGGTTGCGAGCGGCCATCCTCAGACCTGCGCCGGGCGCTTCATCGTGCGGTAGACGAACTCATCCGTCTGCGCTGACTCGCGCACCGATTGGACCTGCTCGTGATGGGGCGAGAGGTGGCAGACGGGATCGGTGGCCGCCGGGTCGCCCGTCAGCCGGAAGGCCTGGCAGCGGCAGCCCCCCCAATCCTCCTCCTGGCGGCCGAGCGGACACGACCGGCACGGCTCCTGCATCCAGTCAGTGCCGCGGAAGCGCGCGAACGCCTCGGACTCAGACCAGATCCAGTCCAGGTCGTGCTCGCGGACGTTGGCGAAGGCGAGGCCCGGAATCGTCGAAGCCGCCTGGCACGGCAGCACGTCACCGCCGGGACTGACAACCATCGCCGTCCGGCCCCAACCGCCCATGCACGGCTTGGGCAGGTCCTCGTAAAGATCGGGAAGAACCCAGAGGACGTCCACCCGGGGCCCGACGCGCTCACGGAACCGCTCGACCGCTTCCTCGCCACGCCGGAGCTGTTCCCACGTCGGCAGGAGGGCCTGCTGGTTCAGCACTGCCCAGCCGTAGTACTGGGTGTTGGCGAGCTCGAGCCGCTGCGCGCCCAGCTCAAGCGTCAGGTCAAGCAACTCCTCGATCCGATCGAGGTTCTGCCGGTGCAGGACGCAGTTGATCGTCAGCGGGAAGTTCATCTCTCTGGCGAGGCGCGCCGCCGCGGTCTTCCTCTCAAAGGACCGGTTGCCCGCGATCCGGTCGTTCTCCGCCGCGTTCGGGCTCTGGATCGAGATCTGCACATGGTCCAGCCCTGCGCCCTTCAGCGCCGCCGCGCGATCCGGCGTGAACAGAGTGCCCGCGGTGATGAGCGACGAGTAGAGCCCCACCTCGCACGCCGCCGCGCACAGCTCCACCAGATCCCGTCGCAGCATCGGCTCGCCCCCCGTCAGAGCCAACTGCAGGACGCCCAGTCCGCGCGCCTGGCGGAACGTCCGCACCCAGTCCTCGGTCGGGAGCTCACGGCGATGGTGCTCGGCGCCGATGTCCGTCGGGTTGGAGCAGTACGGGCAGTGCAGCGGGCACTGGTAGGAGAGCTCGGCGATGAGAGTGAAGGGGCTAGGGGGTCGCATCGACCAGAAGTCCTTTCTGCGCCATGGCCTCCACCAGTCCTCGCACGTCGTCGCCGACATCCGATCCGCCGTATCGCTCGCACAGGACACCGACGATGTCATCGAGCGAACGGTCTCCGTCACACAGCCCCAGCACCTCCGCCGCCGTCGGATTGAGACGAACGGCGCCTTCGGGAACGAGCAGCAGGTGCTCCTCGCGCACCTCGTCGTACCTCAGCCGTGCACCGGTGACGAGGCGGGGATGGGTCATGCCTGCGGGGTGGGCGGGATCGACGTCTGGGAATCGCCGTGCTCGATGGCATCAAGCTGAGCCCACAGCATCTCGGTCTTGAAGCGCAGGGCGGCGATCGCCGCCTCCTGGTGCTCACGCGTCCCGCAGCGCTCCACCGTCACCCCGAGCGCGTAGTCCGCATCGCGTGGCGCCTTCACGAGCCGGGTGCGGAAGTACTCGAGCCCCGCGGCATCGATCCACGGATAGTGGCGCTCGAGTGCCTCCAGGCGCACGCGAATGGCGGCCGGCCCAAACAGCTCGGTGAGCGATGAGGCAACCGCCTCGACCCACGGCCGCTGACGGGCGAAGTTCACGTAGGCGTCGACCGCGTAGCGGACGGCGGGAAGAACCCCGCGCTCTGACTCCAGATGCTGCCGGGACACGTCCAGCGCCTCGCCGAGCCGAAGCCAGGACTCGATGCCGCCCGTGTCGTCGCTCGTACCGTCGTGATCGATGATCCGCTGGATCCACTCGCGCCGCACCGCCACGTCGGGGCAGTTGGACAGGATCGCCGCGTCCTTCAGCGGGATGCACTTCTGGTAGTAGAAACGATTCGTCACCCAGCGCTGCAGCTCGTCGCGACTGAGCTCCCCTGCGTCCATCCTGCGGTGGAAGGGGTGCAGGTTGTGGTAGCGCGTCCCCTGCGCGCGCAGTTCGGCGATGAACTCGTCAGGCGGCGCCAGCGGTCGCTCGTCCGTCACGGCAGTGTCGGTCACAAGTCCACCTCGAGACCATCGTAGGCAATCTCGACTCCGGCCCGAATGACCGCATCACGCTCGGGTGAGTCCTCGAGCAAGATCGGGTTGGTGTTGTTGATGTGGACGAGTGCCGTGCGGGGCCGCTCCAGCCGGGAGAGCACCTCGAGCGTCCCCCCGGGGCCGGAGAGGGGCAGATGCCCCATGTCACGCGCGCTGCGCGTCGAGATGCCGAGCCGGGCAAGATCATCATCGCCCCAGAAGGTCCCGTCGACGAGCACGAGGTCGCTGGCGGCGAACCGGCTGAGCACGTCATCGTCCAATCGCGCCAGGCCGGGGGCATAGGTCACCACACCCGGACCCGCACGGTCCCGGAACACCAGCGCGCTCGCCCCGATCTCCAGGCCCGAGCCGTCGAGGTAGCGGGGCGCATCACCGCCCACGTCGAATGCCTCGACGGTGAGACTCGACCCCTCCAGCGGGGTCGCCCGGCCGGGTTCCAGCGTCGTCCACTCCGCTCCCGAATAGCGCTCCAGAATCGAGAGCACCGGATACCCATCTGTGAGCGCGCGCTCGACTCCCGCCTCGCCGTAGATACGCACGGGCGTCGCTGACTCGCGCAGGAGGAGCAGGCCGGCCGTGTGATCGATCTCGGCGTCGGTCAGCACCACGCCGGCGACCGGAGGTGCGCGGACGCCGTCAATGTCGAGGTCGGTGAGCCCCTCGAGCTGCTGGCGCGCATCGGGAGAGGCGTTGACGAGAAACCACGGACCATCGCCCCCGCGGACGGCCACCGACGACTGGGTCCGCGGTGTCGCCCGCACACCGCCACGAGCGGCGGCGCACGTCGGGCACCGGCAATTCCACTGCGGAAACCCCCCGCCGGCGGCCGAGCCGAGAATTCGAACGCGCACGGGGAAGGAAGACGAAGCGAGACGCAGCCTCGGGCGGTCGCCGGAGGCTACGCCAGCTTCAGCGTCCTACCTGTGATAGAGGTAGGACGTAACTTCCGAGCACATCTCGATGAACTCAAACTTCGGCTTGATCCAATCCATAGGAGCCTCCCTTTCAGAGTTCAGCGTGCGGAGTGCCATCTTAGCGAGGTGTCAAGTTGACTGAAATCACGGCGCCCACGATGCGCGTTGAAGTCACTGCCGGTGCTGCCGGCACGGTGGACGCCGACCTCGTGGCCACCGCAGCGGGAGCAGGAGCGATGGAGCTTGGGGCTCCAGAGCGCGCGTTGGCGGACGCGGACCCCGTGGCGCTGGTCTATCGGGAGGGAGCGCCGCTGGCTGTCGTCGCCCTCGAGCCCGATGTCGAGGGACTGCGGACCGCCGCCGCGCGCGCGGTGCGCGCGTGCCGAGAGGGCGGGACGGTGGCGTGGGCGCTCGACGCGTCCCTCCCCATCCCCGTGGCGGAGCAGGTCCGGGCCCTCGCCGAAGGCGCGGTCATCGGCGGCTACGACGGCCACCGCTGGGGGAGCACCCCGCCCCGGCGAGGCGTGGAGCGCTTCGTGATCTGCAGGTGCGACGAGGGGCTCGCGCCGGTCGCCGACCGCGCCGCACTCGTCGCGCGGTGGACGAATACCGCCCGGGAGCTGGTCGATGCGCCACCCAACGTGGTCACGCCGGCGGGACTCGCGGACCGGGCGGCGGCGTTTCCCGGCCTTACCGCCGAAACGGTCGACCCGGATGAGGCCGGGCTGCCCGCGCTCGCCGCCGTCGGTCAGAGCGGCCCGGCACGACCGCTGCTGTTGGTGCTGCGCCACGAGCCGGCCGGCGCGCCGCCGGCCCTGCGCCTCGCCCTCGTCGGCAAGGCGGTGACGTTCGACACCGGCGGCTACTTCCTCAAGCCGCAATCCGACATCGTCCGTCAGAAGGCCGACATGGGCGGTGGCGCGGCCGTCGTCGCGGCGCTGGGCGCCATCGCGGAGCTCGGACTGCCCGTGTCGGTCACCGGAGTGGTCCCCGCGTGCGAAAACATGTTGAGCGGGACCGCGATCCGTCCCACCGACGTCATTCAGACCGCCGCGGGCCTCACGGTCGAGGTCACCAATCCCGACGCAGAGGGCCGCTTGATCCTGGCCGATGCGCTGTGGTACGCACGCCGCCAGGGCGCGACCCACGTCGTCGACATGGCCACTCTCACCGGCGCGATGCGCGCGGGTATGGGTGACCTCTACGCCGGGGTCTTCTCCCCCGACGAAGCTTGGCGCGACGAGGTCGTGCAGGCGGGGAATGCCAGCGGCGATCTGGCCTGGCCGTGGCCACTTCACCCGCGCTACCGGCCTCTGATCGAGTCCACCGTGGCCGACCTGCGCAACACTGCGGGGAAGGGGTTCGGGTATCCCATCGTGGCGGCGACGTTCCTCGCGCAGTTCGCCGGCGACGGGCCGTGGGCACATGTCGACATGCTTGGCCCAGCACTGCTCGACGAGGATCGCGGCGACGCGTTCGGCCGCGGTGCGTCCGGCTACGGCGTCCGCATGCTGGTCGAGCTCGCCACACGCCTGAGCGCCGCCGCGACCCTGTAGGCAAACACCCAGGCGTTACGCTGGCCTGATGAACCTCGGGGATGGCGATCGCCGAGTTGCGCCCGCCACGCCGGGGCGCGTCGTTGACGCCTCCAAGTTCGACCTCGCTGCTGCAGAACAGGCCGCGCGGGACCTGCTGCGCGCGATCGGTGCAGACCTCGACACGCCCGGACTGGTGCAGACGCCGCGTCGAGTCGCCGCCTCCTTCGCCGAGCTGGTCACGCCCGCCGACTTCGAGGCAACCCTCTTCCCCAACCAGGGATATGACGAGCTCGTGCTGGTCCGCGACATCCAGTTCCAGACGCTGTGCATGCACCATCTGCTGCCGTTCGGAGGCGAGGCTCACGTCGCGTATCTGCCGGGAGAGACGATCATCGGCATCTCCAAGCTCGCCCGCGTGGTGGAGGCGTTCGCCCGGGACCTGCAGTTGCAGGAGCGCATGACGCAGCAGATCGCCGACTGGCTTGAGCAGGAGCTCGCGCCGCGCGGAGTGGGGGTGGTGCTCAGCGCCGAGCACATGTGCATGACGATCCGCGGAGTCCGCAAGCCCGGGGCGCGGACGGTCACCTCGGCGGTGCGGGGTGTCCTCCGTGACGACCCGCGTACGCGTCAGGAGCTCTTCAGCCTTGTCGGCTGATGCCGGTGAGCTGTCGCCGCTGATCGAAACCGTGGTCACGACCACCGCGAGCGATGGCGAGGTGAACTGCGCGGCCATGGGGGTGCGCTGGGGAGAGGAGGAACTCGTCTTCTGGCCGTTCGACACAACACGAACGCTGCGCAACCTACGCCGTCACGGCGAGGCGGTGGTCCATCTCACCGATGATGTGCTCCTGTTCGTGCAGGCGGCGCTGGGTCATCCCCGCCCGGCGGTGCGCCCCGCTAGCGCGATCGAGGGCTCGGTGATCGAGGAGGCGAACGCGTGGCGAGAAATCGTGGTGACCGAGATCGCCCCCGACGAGGGCGACCTGCCGCGGTCGCGGGTGCAAGCCCGGGTGGTCGCCTCGGGCACCGGCGCCGGGCAGCCGCTGGGCCTCTGCCGCGCCCGGCACGCCGCCGTCGAAGCGTCGATCATGGCCTCCCGGCTGCCATGGCTGGGAGCCGAGCACGTATCGGCCGAGCTCGACCGCCTGCAGGTGCTGGTGGACAGGACCGCCGGGCCCCGCGAGCGTGCCGCGATGGACTACGTGCGCCGCTACGTGAGCGAGCGAGCATGACCGAGCTCGTCGTCGCCGCCCCGGCGCGGCTGCACTTCGGCATGCTCGATCCGGCCGGGCTCGGCGTGCGCCGTTTCGGAGGATGCGGCGTCGGCATCGAGTCGCCGCGAGTGGTGGTCGGGATCAGATCCCGCTCCGGCGACGAGGTCACCGCGCGTGGGGCGCAAGCGGAGCGCGCCGCCGCCTTCGCGCGGCGAGCCCGCGACGCTTTCGGTCACCCGGGAGGCCTCGAGGTGGAGGTGCGCGAGGCGATCCCCCCGCACATGGGGCTCGGATCGGGCACCAAGCTTGGCCTGGCGATCGCCCGCGGCGTGGCCGAGCTGGCGGGCGTCTCCGCCGGGGCCGAGGCGCTGGCGGACGCCAGCGGCCGCGCGGCGCGGTCCAGCGTGGGGTGTTGGACGTTCGCGGCACCGGGCCTCGTGGTCGAGGCCGGGGTGACCGAGGACGGCTCGGTCAGCCCGCTGGTGGCGCGCCACCTCATGCCCGAACGGTGGCGGTGCGTGCTCGCCCTCCCCGTCGGCGAGGAAGGGCTCTCCGGAGATGCGGAGGAGCGCTTCTTTGACGAACTGCACGAGCGAGCGGGCGACGAACCGCGCGTTGCGCGGCTGCTCCTGACGGCGTTGCTCCCGGGGCTGATGGCCGGGGACATCGACGAGTTCGGCACCGCGCTCACCGCGATCCAGCGGGACATCGGGTCGATGTTCGCCGCTCGGCAGGGCGGCGTGTTTCATCCGCGAGCGGCCCCGGTCGTCGAGGCGCTGGAGGGGCTGGGGGTCAGAGCGGTGGGGCAGAGCTCGTGGGGCCCGACGGTCTACGGCATCGTCGCCAGTCCGGAGCGCGCCGCCGAGGTTGCCGACGGCCTGCGCGCCGCGACCAATCCCGGCACCGAAGTCCGGGTGGTCGACTTCGATCGCCGCGGCGCGTGGGTGGCGCGCCATGGCTCGAAGCGAGCCGCGGCATGAGGCTGCTCGTCAGCGTCGTCTCCGGCGAGGAGGCGCAACGCGCCGTGGCCGGGGGTGCGGACATCGTCGACGTCAAGGATCC
>DASXCN010000656.1:0-4168 GCA_036491155.1 Solirubrobacteraceae bacterium
CGGTCTCTGCATCCTGCTGATGGTCACCGTACGCGCGTTTCGCGGGCACTACTCCGCGGAGGCCCACGAGGGCATGGAGGTGCCGGGGATCTACTGGCACTTCGTCGACATCATGTGGGTGATCGTCTACACGACGGTCTATGTGATCTGAGCGGTCGCGCGGCGCGCGCCGACGCCGCCGAGATCGCCGTACCGTCGACATGAGGCCCCGGCTCACTCCGCCCAACCCGCTGCGCTCCGAGGCCGGCGCCTTCGGCTTCCTCATCTGGTTCGTGTGCGTGGTGGCCGCGATCGTGGTGATCGTGCTCATCATCCAGGCGCTCTAGTCTTCCGAATCCCGGCACTCGCGTCGCGGTCCGCGTGACACCATAGGTGGCGGTGCTGATCCCGCCCCTCCCTCTCGCCGACGCTCCGGTCCAGGCGATCGGCTTCCCCGTGCTCATCGTGCTGGCGTGGGTCCCGTATCACCTGCGGGCACGGACGCTGGCCCAGCACGGGCGGCCGGTCCCGCGGTGGCGTTACGCGTGCTACGTCGCCGGCCTGGTGGTGCTGGAGATCGCCGTCAGCCCGCCGGTCGACACCCTCTCAGACCAGCTGCTGGTCGCACACATGGCCGAGCACCTGCTCATCGGCGACATCGCCGCGCTGCTGCTGGTACTAGGGATGACGGGGCCGCTCATCGCACCGCTGCTGCGCAACCGCGTGGTGGCACGCCTGCGCATCCTGACGCACCCGGTGGTGGCCTTCGTCGTCTGGGCCACCAACTTCTACGTCTGGCACACGCCCTACCTCTACCAGGCGGCACTCCGCCACGACGCGCTGCATGCGCTGGAGCACGCGACCTTCCTGATCTTCGGCATGTCGGTGTACATGGCGCTGCTCGGGCCGCTGCCCAAGCCCGCCTGGTTCAACAACGCCGCGAAGCTCGTCTTCATCGTCGCCGTCCGGCTCGCCGGCACCGTCCTGGCCAACATCCTCATCTTCGGCGGCACCGTCTTCTACCCCATCTATCGCTCCGGCGACGCCCTGTGGCACATCAGCTCCATGGGTGACCAGGTGGCCGCGGGCGGGCTGATGATGGTTGAGGAGAGCTTTTTGACCATCGGCTTGTTCTGCTGGCTGTTCCTGCGCGTGGCGCGCGAGAACGAGGAGCGCCAGGCGCTGCTGGACTTCGCGCTGGCCCACGATCTCGAGCTCGACGGGCGCCGGGCCGGGCGCGCGGTGGCCGCGGGCCGCAGCGAGGAGCTGTGGCGCCGCCTGCGCGAGCGTGCCGCCGGAGCCGACGCAGCACCCGGAGCCGACGCAGCAGCCGGAGCCGACGCGCCAGCCGGCGGGGCGGCCTCTACTTCGCCGCCGTCGAGAGGAAGTTGACGAGCGCGGTGATCTCGTTGGGCTGCAGCGATGTGCCGAAGTTGGACGGCATGACGCCCGCCTTATAGCCCGACGGGAGGTATTTGTAGGGCGAGACGATCGCCGTCTTGATGCACTCCTGCAGCGTGGCGCCGCGGAGCTGCTTGGACTGCGCGGTGGCGCAGTTGGTCTTCAGATCGGTGTCGAGGTTGGGCCCGACCGTGCCGGTGGTCGCCGCCGCCGCCAGGGTATGGCAGCTGCCGCAGCCACCGACGCCGGTGAACACCTGCTTGCCGGCCGCGGGCGAGGTCCCCTGCACGCCTCCAGCCGTGGCCAGCGCGCCCGTGTCCTTGCCCGGCCGCGCCGCGACCGCGGCGACGTAGGCGGCCACGTCCTGGGCGTCGTGACCCTTCAGCAGGCCGGCAGGCATGACGCCCTGGGTGTTGGGATAGCGGATCCAGGAGTCGACCAGGCCCTGGATCGAGGTCTCCTTGACGCCGTCGGACTTGTCCTGGCGGAAGGCGTCGTCGAGGTTGGGGCCCGTAGTGCCGCTGGTGTTAGCGTGCGACAACGTGTGGCATGAGCCGCACGCCTTCGCGAACATGACCTTGCCGCTGGCGAGATTGGTGCTGGGGTGCTTGACGTCGCAGCCGCCGACGGCCAGCAGCACGGCCGCACCGGCGATGAGCCGGATCGCGGTGCGACTGAGGCGTGTCGGGCAACGCAGCATCTCCCAGGCGGCACTCTATCCATTCAAGCGGCGCTCCGGCGCTCCCACGAGGGCCCGATGTCGTCCGGCCCGCTGGTAGGATCAGCCCCGATGAGGTTGCATCAGAGATATCGGATGCGGACGCCCTCGACAGGCCGCGAGGTGATCATCCAGGCCGAGCCTGACCAGATCTACCGCGACCGTGAGACGGGCGAGGAGTTGGAGGTCATCGCGCAGCTTCTGCCCTTGGCCCCCACCCCCTCGGAGCTGCCCTGGACCGTCGACAACCTCCGGTTTTGCAACTGGTGCGAGCAGCTGTCGCCGAAGGACCTCAACGACTGCCCGGTATGCGGCAGGCGCATGGAGCCGCTCGGCTCCGTCTGAGGTCGTCGTGGCTCAGCCGCAGGTCACCGCGGCACCGGTCCAGAGGCCATGAGCCGGCCCGGCGCACGCACATCCCGATCGTTACCCGCGGTCGTGCTCGCGCTCGCGATGGGCCTAGGGCTGACCGCCTGCGGCGGTGGCGGCTCCGGAACGGACACCAGCGGCGCCCCGGCGTTCAGTGTGCCCACCACGCCGCCCGCGGTCGCCGCCACCAGCACGGTCACCAGCTCCAGCAGCACCTCCACCAGCGGTACCGACACCTCTGGTAGCGGCTCCACGTCGCCGTCGAGCGCGGCGACGTCTCCATCCAGCGGCGCCACCACGCCCGCCAGCACCGCGCCTTCGGGCGGGAGCTCGCCCACCACGCCCAGCGGGGGCGGCGGAGCGGGCGGCGGCACCGGCGGTGGTGGAACCGGCGGCGGGACCGGCACCTCAGGCGGCGCCGGCCTCGACTCGTCCTTCTGCCTGCAGAACCCCGCGACCTGCTGACGGCCCCGGGCTGACCCTCCGCGCCGCGGCTACTTCTTGGGCGGCGCCGTCGGGCCGCCGACGTAGGTCTTGGGGTACGGCTGGTTGACGACTTCGGTGACCGAGTACTGGACCCGCGTGCCCGTGTAGTCGCACAGGTACTGCTGGCTGGAGTTCAGCGTCGTCTGACCGGTCTGCGTGGCGGCGGCGTTCAGGCAGTTGGCCTTGCGGCTCTGGCGATAGGAGTACTTGTTCGGCGTCAGGTTGTAGGTGAGCACGGGCGCCCAGGTCAGGACCGTCAGCCCGACGACCTCGCCCTTCTTGACCGGCAGGCCGGTCATCGAGGTGAAGGTCGGCGGCAGCGACAGTGGCTCCTGGAGCACCGAGCCCAGGAACGGGAGCACGTGGAAGGTGGCGCTCTGCGCAACCACGGTGTACTTGTTCTTGGGCCCCGGCTTGAGCACGCTCAGCACGAGCTGCGGCGGCCCTCCGTACTTCGCGTCGAGGCCCTTGAGGAGGCCCAGCTCGGTCTTGGGGTCCGAGACGAGCTTGGACAGACCGACCGTGAAGGCGACGATGAACCCGTCCTTGGTGACCCGCGTCGGATTGACGACGCCGTTGGTCTCGGTCTGCACGGCAGTGGTCCGCGTCAGGACGATGCGGCAGTTGGCCAGCGACGTGTTGGCCGGGCAGGCCGGTGTCGCCACCGGGGTGCTGGCCGTCTGGCCGAGCTCGAGGATCTGGGCGGAAGCAACGCCGGCAATCACGCCGAAGGCGCTCAGACCGGCAGCGAGTGCGAGCGAGAAGCGTTTCATGTCCATGAGTGAACACCAACCGGGGTCATCAGTTGCGCAATGACCGGAAGCCTGCAAGAACTTCGCCACGGCCTCCGACCGCGGAATCTGGGACCCCGGCGGGCCCGCACGTGGTGGCCTGAAGGCGGCTACATCTTGACGACGTTCACCGCTTTGGGGCCCTTGGGTCCGGCCTCCTCCTCATAGGTGACCTTGGAGCCCTCGGCCAGCGAGCGGTATCCGTCGCCGTTGATGCCGCTGAAGTGAACGAACAGGTCGCGACCGCCGTCGTCGGGCGTGATGAATCCGAAGCCCTTGTCGTCGCTGAACCATTTGACGGTACCCGTTGCCATGAGAATCCCTTCGTTTTCCCCGTAGTGCAGGCCAAAGCCTGACCAGAACGCGGGAAACGTACCAGGGTCTGTCAAGCAGCGGTAGGTATTTTCTGTGCTCAGCGTCCGCG
>DASXCN010000657.1:0-2010 GCA_036491155.1 Solirubrobacteraceae bacterium
TCGGGGCCAGCGGCAAGATCGCGACCGGCTCAGACATCGTCAAGCGGTTGGCCATGGGCGCCGACTACACCAACGCGGCGCGCGCGATGATGATGGCCGTCGGGTGCATCCAGTCCCAGCGCTGCCACACCAACGAGTGCCCGGTGGGGGTGGCCACCCAGGACCCCAAGCGCTCCCGAGCACTCGACGTCACCGACAAGACCGAGCGCGTGTACCGCTACCAGCATGCGGTCGTGGCGGAGGCCCAGCGCCTGATCGCCTCCATGGGGCTGCACTCGCCGGGCGAGGTCGGCCCGCACCATCTGGTGCGCCGGGTCGACCACGTCACCTCGCGCAGCTATGCGGAGCTCTACGAGTGGCTGGAGCCGGGGCAGTTGCTGCACGAGTCGCCGGACTCGTGGCAGACCGACTGGGCGCGCGCGGATCCCGACTCCTTCGCGCCGCGTGAGATCTCCATGAGAAGCGCCTGATGGCGACGGTGGCCGAGACGATCGTGCAGGCGATCGCCGATCTGGGCGTCCGCTCGGTATGGGGCGTCGTCGGCGACGCACTGAACCCGATCACCGACGCCATCCGTCTCGAGGACCGCCTGGAGTGGATCGGGGTCCGCCACGAGGAGGCCGGCGCGTTCGCCGCCGGCGCCCAAGCGCAGCTCGGCGCACCCCTGGGGGTGTGCATGGGCACCGTCGGCCCCGGCTCGCTGCACCTGCTCAACGGCCTCTACGACGCCAAGAAGTCCCATGCGCCGGTGCTGGCCATCTGCGGACAGGTGCCGCTGGCCGAGTTGGGCTCTGACTTCTTTCAGGAGGTCGACAACGACGCCGTGTTCGGTGACGTGTCGGTCTTCTGCCGCACCCTCACCAGCCCCGACCAGCTCCCCGGCCTGCTGGAGCAGGCGATCCAGCGCGCGCTTGACGCGCCCGGAGTCGCCGTGCTCACCGTCCCCGGCGACGTCGCCGCCCGCGACGTGGACGGACCGCCGGCGCGCATTGCCCACGCCGAGATGCCCGTGGTGCCCGAGCCCGGCGCCGTCGCTCGCGCGGCCGAGCGCATCGACGCCGCCGGGCGGGTCACGCTGCTCGTCGGCCACGGCGCGCGCCACGCCCGTACCGAGATCCTCGAGCTCGCCGACCGGCTGGCCGCCCCGATGGTCCTGACGCTCAAGGCCAAGGCGGGCCTGGAGGCCGACAACCCCTACGCGGTGGGCCAGAGCGGGCTGATCGGCAACCCGGCGGCTCAGCACGCGTTTGACGGATGCGACCTGCTGCTCATGCTCGGCACCGACTTTCCCTACACCGACTGGTATCCCACGGGCAAGGAGGTCATCCAGGTCGACAATCGCTCGGGCCACATCGGCCGGCGCACCGCGGTGCACCATGCGGTGGTGGGCGACACGCGTCTCACGGCGGCGGCGCTGCTCGAGCGGGTGGGCGCGAAGGCCGACCGCGGCCACCTGGAGGACGCCACCGGCCGCTACCGCAAGTGGGCGGAGCACCAGATGCACCTCGCCGACCCCGATTACGACACGCGCGGCGTCGTCGAGAAGGTCCGTTCGCGCTTCGACAATCCCGACGAGCGGATCCGTCCCGAGGCCGTCGCGGTCGCGGTCGACCGTCACGCCGCCTCCGATGCGATCTTCACCAGCGACACCGGCATGTCGACGGTGTGGCTGTCTCGTTTCGTGCCCATGCGGGGCGAGCGCGTCCTCATCGGCTCCTACAACCTGGGCTCGATGGCCAACGCGATGCCCCAGGCTCTGGGCGCCCAGGCGCTGCATCCCGACCGTCAGGTGATCGCCTTCTGCGGCGACGGCGGACTGACCATGCTGCTGGGGGACATCATCACGGCGGTCACGCATCAGCTCCCGGTGCGCCTCGTCGTGTTCAACAACGGCCGCCTGGGGATGGTCAAGCTCGAGCAGGAGCAGGCCGGATTGCCCGAGTTCGGCACCAAGCTCTCAGACGTCAACCTCGCCGCGATCGCCCAGGCGGCCGGGCTGCACGCGGTGCG
>DASXCN010000658.1:0-3845 GCA_036491155.1 Solirubrobacteraceae bacterium
ATGACCGCGCCCCGCCTGTCCAGCCGTCACCGCGTCCTGGACCTGGAGGTCTAGCGCCGTGACGATCCCGTCCTTCACCGGTCTGCAGACGGCCCTGAGCGGCCTCGAGGCTGCCCAGGCCGCCATCACCACCACCGGCGAGAACATCGCCAACGCCAACACCGCGGGCTACACGCGCCAGACGGTGCAGACGGCGGCGACGGCTCCCCTGACGATCGCCGGCCCCAACGGCGGCACTCAGGTCGGCACCGGCGTCTCCATCACCGACATCAGCCGGATCCGCAACCAGTTCCTGGACGTCCAGTACCGGGCGCAGAACAGCGCCACCAGCAACGCCAACTCCAACGCCACCGAGCTCGGCCAGGTGCAGACCGCGATCGACGAGCCGTCCGACGACGGCCTGCAGAGCGTGATGTCGCAGTTCTGGTCGGCCTGGAACGCGTTGGGCAGCACCGACAATTCCTCCACGCGCCAGGGCGTCGTCGACGCCGGCCAGACGCTGGCCACCACCTTCAACACGGTCGCCTCGCAGATGCAGACGGTGCAGAACCAGGCCGCCCAGCAGTACTCCACGCTCACCGCCGCCGACGGCCAGGTGGCGCAGGACGCGCAGGGCATCGCCACGCTCAACGCCCAGATCAGCCAGGCCACGCAGGCGGGCGTCTCGCCCAACACGCTGATGGACCAGCGCGACAGCCTGCTCGATGACCTCTCCGGCCTCGCCCAGATCTCGGTCAGCACCGGATCTGACGGCGCGGTCACCGTCGGCTTCGGCGACGCGTCGAGCCCGCTGGTGAGCGGCACCACCGTCACCTGGCCCCAGACGCTGACCTCGGCCGCCGGCGGGCAGCTCGGCTCGCTGCTGAACATCTCCTCCAGCACCGGGCCCGTCGGCCAGTACATCTCCTCGCTGGACGGGGTGGCCAACCAGGTGATCAGCTCGGTCAACTCGCTGCAGCCCTCCAACCCGTTCTTCACCGGGACCTCGGCGGCGACGATCGCCGTCTCGGCCACCACCTCCACCGTGCAGAGCTCCAGCTCCAGCACCTCCGGACAGGATCTCGCCAAGGCCATCGGCGCGCTGTCCAACGGGCCCGCCGACCAGGCCTACTCCGCGTTCGTGGCTCAGATCGGCAACGGCGTCGCCGCCGCCCAGAGCACACAGGCCACTCAGGGGGCGGTGCTCACCGCGGTCTCCAACCAGCGCCAGAGCGTGTCGGGCGTGTCCCTGGATGAGGAGATGACCAACCTCATCCAGTACCAGCAGGCCTACCAGGCGTCGGCGCGCGTGATGAACGCGATCAACAGCACGCTGGACACCCTGATCAACAGCGTCGGCGGAGGGCTCTGGGCCATGATCTCCGGTCGCATCACCACCCAGATGACGACGGCCTCGGTGCTGTCGAGCATCAACAACGTCCAGGATCAGCTGGCCACCACCCAGCAGCAGCTGTCCACCGGCAAGAGCATCAACCAGCCCTCGGACAACCCGTACGGGGCGAGCCTGGCCATCCAGCTCAAGAACGACCTGGCCGGCCTGAACAACTACAACTCCAACATCACCGACGGCACCGCGTGGGCTTCGGCCGCCGACACGTCGATGCAGAACGTGATGACCATGCTCCAGCGCGCCCAGGAGCTGACCGTGCAGGCCTCCAACGGCGTCGAGTCCGCCACCGACCTCTCGGCCACCGCCGACGAGATCGATCAGCTGGCCGACGCGGTCAAGCAGGAGGCCAACACCCAGTACAACGGCCAGTACATCTTCTCGGGCACGGCCAGCAGCACTCAGCCGTACTCGGACGCCACCGGCGACACCTACCAGGGCAACACCGCCGCGGTGACGCGCCAGATCGGCCCGGGCTCGAGCCTGCAGGTCAACGCGGACATCTCCAGCGTGCTGGGCAGCGGCACGAGCGCCAACGATGGCAAGCTCCTGGACACGCTGCGGACGATCTCGTCCGACATGCGCAGCGGCAACAGCGCCGGCATCGCCGACCTGTCCACCACCCAGATCTCCGCGCTGCAGAACAGCCTCAACAGCCTCACGCAGCTGCAGGCCAACGTCGGCGCCACGCAGAACCGGCTGACCCTGGCCAGCGACCGCATCCAGGGGCTGCAGAACAGCGATACCGCTGCCCTCTCCAATGACGAGGACGTCAACATGGCTCAGGCCATGACCACCTTCTCCAACGAGCAGGCGGCCTTCAGCGCCGCGTTGAAGGCCGGTGCCAACATCGTCCAGTCCTCGTTGATGGACTTCCTCAATTAGGCCGGCGCCCGTCAGCCAGGCCCATCGCCTGCCGCGCAAGTAGGCTTAGGACACGTCATCCCAGGTAGAGGAGTTGCCGCTGTGGCACTCGCGTTTGAGAGCACGCGCTTCGGACACGTCGAGATCGACCCGGACACGGTCATTGAATTCCCCGACGGCCTCATCGGCCTCGGAGGCTCGCGCTACACGCTGCTGACGAGTGACCCCGACAGCCCGTTCTTGTGGTTGCATTGCATCGATGACCCCGGCCTTTCGCTGCCCGTGACCGATCCCCACCGGTTCTTCGCCAACTACCAGGTGGAGCTGACCGACGACGACGGCGAGCGCCTCGCCCTCGACGACGCCACCCCCGTGGACGTCTACGTCACCGTCGTCGCCAGCGCCGAGCTGTCGGAGTTCACGGCCAACCAGAAGGCGCCGATCCTCATCTGGGGCGGCCAGGGCCATCAGATCATCAACCAGGCTCCCGACACCGACCTGCGCGCGCCCCTGTTCGCCGAGGTTATGGATGGCTCCTCCTCCGACACCGACGGGAACGCCTCCTAATGCTCAACATCACTCGCCGGCGCGGCGAGCGGGTCGTCCTCGGCGACGACGTCTTCATCTCCGTGCTGGAGGTCTCCGGCCAGACCGTCCGCCTGGGGATCGACGCCCCGCGCTCGGTGCGCGTCTACCGCGAGGAGATCTGGCTCGAGGTCAAGCGCGAGAACGAGGCTGCGGCCCACGCGGCGGGCGCCTCGCTGCCCGCTGACCTGCCCGCGCCGCTGAAGTCCGCCGACGGCGACGCGACGCGCTCCAACGTCGTCAAGCCTCCGCAGCAGTCCTGACGCCGCCCCTCCGCCGGCCCTCCGCGAGCGGCTGCCAACCCCGCATCCCGCGGTTGACGTTCAACTCTCCTCGCGCTCACAGGCGACCATCGCCGCCGCCTGCACGCGCGTGCGAGCCCCCAGCTTGCCCACGGCGTTGCGGATGTGGGTGCGCACGGTCTCCAGCGATAGGAACAGCTGAGCGGCGATCTCCGGGCCCTGGTAGCCATCGACCAGGAGCTCCAGCACCTCGCGCTCGCGCGGGCTGAGCTGCGCGACGCGCCGCGCGGCGGCCGTCTCGGCCACCAGGGGCGTCACACAGGGGTCCACGAAGCGCCCGCCTCCAGCGACGGCCCGCAGCGCCTCCAGGAGCGTCGCCACCGGCGAGGAGGTGAGCACCAGCCCCGGGGCCCGGAGCCGCGCGGCGGCCACCAGCGGCCGCCGCGGCGAGGCGTAGCCGGTACAGAGCACCAGCGGTGTCCCGCCGTCCCCGTCCTCCAGCGCTGCGCGCGCGAGTGCCACCCCGTCGCCGCGGTGGCGCCGGAGCTCCACCAGCGCGACGTCGTGGCCAGCCTTGCGCAACTCTGTGACGGCTTGATCAGGGTTGTCCGGGCCCACCACCACCCCGAAGCCGGCCTCGCGGAGCAGCAGCTCCATCCCGCGCCGCGCGGCCTGGTGGTCGTCGACGATGAGCACCTCGCACCGGCTGGCCTCCATCACGCCTCCTCCCGACGTCGCTGGGCCGTAGCGTCGCACACATCTACCGC
>DASXCN010000659.1:0-6860 GCA_036491155.1 Solirubrobacteraceae bacterium
CCCATCACCCAGACCAGCGTGCCCGTCCAGTTCGAGGACATCTTCCAGGCCTTCGACGCCAAGACCCGCAAGTCGATCGACCAGAACCTCGTCGGGTTCGGCGACACCTTCGCCGGGCGCGGCTCGGCGCTGAACGACACCTTCGCCAGCCTGCCGTCACTGCTGGGCTACCTCAAGCCGGTCACCCAGTACCTGGCCGATCCCAACACCGAGCTCACGCGCCTGTTCAACAACCTCGAGGGCGTGATGGGCGCGATCGCCCCGGTGGCTCAGACCAACGCGCAGCTGTTCACCGACATGGCCACGACCTTCCAGGCCATCGACCACAGCCCCTCTGACCTCGAGGCGACGATCGCCAAGTCGCCGTCGACCGAGCAGGTGAGCACCCAGTCGCTGGCAGTGCAACGGCCGTTCCTGGCCGACTTCAACACCCTGGGCACCCAGCTCGCTCCCGCCACCGCCGAGCTGCGCGACGCCCTGCCTGACATCAACCCGGCCATCGAGGCGGGCACTCACACCCTGGCCCGCACCCCGGTGCTCAACGCCAACCTGCAGCAGGTCATGAACGCGCTGAAGACCCTGTCGCAGGCGCCGGGCACCAACGTGGCTGTCAACGCGCTCACCGGCACGGTGAACACGCTCAACCCGCTGGTTCGCTACATCGGCCCCTACCAGACGGTGTGCAACGACTGGAACTACTTCTGGACCTACCTGTCTGAGCACATCTCCGAGTCCACGAGCTTCGGCTTCGCCCAGCGCGCGCTCATCAACCTCGGCAACCCGACCCAGGCCAACAACGTGGGTCAGCAGGGCGCGACCCAGCCCGCCAACGGCGGCGGCTCGACGTCGCTGGTCACCGGCGGCAACGAGTTCCTGCACGCGCAGGCCTACGGCGCCGCCGTCGACAACCAGGGCAACGCGGACTGCGAGACCGGCCAGCGCGGTTACCCGCTCAAGCTCAACCACCTCGACCCGTCGGGCCGCAACCTCGGCACCGATTCGCACACCCCCGGCGACCAGGGCCCGACCTTCAAGGGCCGCGCCCGCGTCCCCGCGGGCGAGACGTTCAGCCGCAATCCCACCACGGGCCCGCAGCTGGCCAGCATCCCCTCCAACCCATGAGACTGCGCAAGGGCAAGAAGAAGCGCCGCGGCGGCATGAGCAAGTTCACGGCCGGTTTCATCGGGATCGTGCTGGTGGTCGTGTTCTCATACGCGGCCTACACGAAGTTCGCCAACCCGTTCGCCCACAAGTACACGATCCACGCGACCTTCGCCAATGCCAACGGCCTGCAGCCCGGCTCACTGGTGCGCATTGCCGGCGTCAACGTCGGCACGGTCACGGCGGTCTCCCAGGAGCCCGGCTGCAAGTCGGCCAGCACCACCGAGAGCGCCTGCCAGGCCGCGGACGTGACCATGAACGTCTCCAACCAGGGCCTGCCGATCCACGACGACGCCACCTTCGCCATTCGCCCACGCATCTTCCTGGAGGGCAACTTCTTCGTCGACGTCTCGCCCGGCACGCCCCAGGCGCCGGTGGCCTCTGGCAACCACACCTTCCCGATCCAGCAGGGCGTCGAGCCGGTCCAGTTCGATCAGGTGCTCACCGGCCTGCAGGGCAACACCCGCCAGAACCTGCAGACGCTGCTGCAGCAGTACGGCAAGGCGGTCAAGCAGGGCGGTCCGGCGTTCAACAGGTCCATCCAGTACTGGCTGCCCGCCTACGAGTACTCCTCGATCGTCGCCCACGACGCGCTCGGCATCCAGCCCCACGACCTCTCCAACTACATCGCCGCCCAGGGCCAGGTCGCCGGCGCGCTGGACACCCATCCCCAGAACCTCGAGCACCTCATCACGGACTTCAACACCACGGCCAACGCCTTCGCGCGCGAGAACACGGCGCTCGAGCAGACGGTGGGCCAGCTGCCCAAGACGCTGTCGGCGGCGATGCCGGCCTTCAACGCGCTCAACGCCGCCTTCCCACCGCTCCGGGCGTTCGCCCGGGCACTGGTACCGGGCGTGAAGTCCACCGGCCCGATGGTCGACGCCAGCCTGCCGTTCGTGACCCAGCTCAACGACCTCGTGCAGCCCTCGGAGCTGCGCGGGCTGACCGCCGACCTGCGCCCCACCGTCCCGGCGCTGGCCAAGCTGACCAAGGACACGATCCCGCTGATGCGCAACGAGGTCCGGCCCACGGCGAGCTGTGTGGCCAACGTCATCTACCCGTGGTCGCAGCTGACGGTCCCCGATGACAACTTCAACGCGTCCAACGGCTTCCCGCCGCGCAAGGTGTACGTCGAGGCCGTCGACTACCTGCCCGGGCTGGCCGGCGAGTCGCGCGACTTCGACGCCAATGGTCCCTACATCCGGATCCTCGGCACCGGCGGTACCTTTACCTACTCGCTGCAGCCGGGGCTGTTCGGGCAGTCGCTGACCAAGCTCGACGCCGTCCAGCCCCAGGTCCCGCCCGGGGGCAAGCGCCCGCCCTACAACGAGACCGCGCCGTGTGAGAGCCAGGCGCCGATCACCAACCTCGCCACGCCCACCAGCGGGCCGATCCAGCAGTCGAGCACCAGCACGTCGGCCGCCAGCAGCGCGCGCTGGCAGGGCGCGACGCAGAACGCCGTCCCGGCGCTGGCGGCGATCGCCCACGCATCGGGCCTGAAGCTCAACACCGCCGACATGTCGGGCGGGGCGAAGTCGGCCGCGGCCGGCTCGGGCTCCGGCGGTTCCGGCGCGGGCGCCGGCGGTTCCGGCTCGGGCGCCGGTGGCGCCGGCGGGCTGTCGGGCGCCGCCAACAGCGTCGGCCAGGCCATCGCGGGAGTGCTCAACGGCTCATGAGGCGCGCGATCAAGACCCACATCGGTGACTTCACCGCGATCATCGTGCTGCTCCTGCTGTCGTTCGTGGTGGCGGGCTACGTCCTCAGCCACGAGCGGTTCCGCTTCCCGCTGATCGAGTCCTCGCCGTTCACGCTCAACGCCGAGTTCTCCACCGCGCAGGCGGTGACGCCGGGCCAGGGCCAGTCGGTTCGCATCTCGGGCGTGCAGGTCGGCGAGATCGGCAACGTGACGCTCAAGAGCGGTGTGGCCGTCGTGCAGATGCAGCTCGACGACAAGTACAAGAACCTCATCCACACCAACGCCACCGCGCTGCTGCGTCCCAAGACCGGGCTCAAGGACATGTTCATCGAGCTGCAGCCGGGCAGCAAGGCGGCGCCGGTCGCCAAGGAGGGTTGGACCCTGCCGGTGTCCAACACCCTGCCCGACATCGACACCGACGAGATCCTCTCCTCGCTGGACGGGGACACCCGCAACTACCTCCAGCTCCTGGTCAACGGGGCCGGACAGGGCCTCAAGGGCAAGGGCGGCTCAGAGCTGGCGCAGGTGTTCGAGCGCTTTGAGCCCACCCACCGCGACCTGGCCCGCCTCAACAAGGCGGTCGCCGTCCGCGGCACGGACCTGCGTCAGCTCGTCAACTCGCTGCAGCGTCTCAACACGGCGCTCAGCCACAACCAGGGCCAGATCGTGCGCCTGGTCGACGCCAGCTCGACCGTGTTCCGCGCCTTCGCCTCCCAGGACACCAACATCAGCCGGGCGATCCGCGACCTGCCGGGCACGCTGGCCCAGACCACCGACACGCTCAACAAGGTCACGACATTCGCCAACCTGCTGGGTCCGACGGCGAAGAACCTCCTGCCCGCCGCCAAGGCGCTGCCGGCCGCCAATGCCGCGGTCACCGCGCTGGCCAAGCCCAGCGCTCCCATCGTCCAGAACCAGATCCGGCCCTTCGTCGTCGCCGCCCGGCCGCTGGTGCGCAACCTCAAGCCGGCGGCGCAGAACCTGGCCGCCGCGACGCCCAACCTCACCAAGACCTTTGACGTGGTCAAGCGCTTCGGCAACATGCTCGGCTACAACCCGGGCGACCAGGAGCACGGCTACCTGTGGTGGCTGGCCTGGCTTGACCACAACGCCCGAACGCTGTTCTCCGTGCAGGACGCCAACGGTGACTTCCGCCCGCTGTTCCTGCAGGCCAGCTGCGCGACCTACACCCAGCTCGTCGACGGGCTCAATCAGGCCTCGGCCGGCCTGGGCTCCGAGTTCGAGAGCGTGCTCAACCTCACGCCCATCCTCACCACGGCCGGCGTGTGCCCGACGCAGGCCGCCGCCAACCAGGCCGACTTCCAGAAGTTCCAGGCCAACCCGCAGAGTGGCGCCGGGTCAAGTGTCGCCAACGCCGTCGGCGGCGCCGTCAAGGCGCTGGGCAACTTCGACCCCAAGCTCCCGGTCAAGTAGATGGACACCGGCACCCCTTCACTGACCAAGATCCTCTCGATGGTGGCGTTCGCGCTGTCGGTGATCGGCCTGACCATGTTCCTGTGGCTGTCATTCGGCGGGACGATCCCGCTCACCCCGCGCGGCTACGAGTTCCGGGTCTCGTTCACCAACGCCAGCCAGCTCGCCGACCAGGCCGACGTCCGCATCGCCGGCGTGTCGGTGGGGAAGGTGATCGGCAAGACGCTGGACCCTGAGCACAACCGGACGATGGTCACGATCCAGCTCAACAACAAGTTCGCCCCGGTCCACAAGGACGCCCGCGCGATCCTGCGCACCAAGACGATCGCGGGCGAGATCTACGTCCAGCTGACCCCGGGCGCGCCCCACAGCCCGACGCTTCCCGACGGCGGGCTGTTGCCGCGCGGCCAGGTCGCCAACGCGGTCCAACTCGACCAGATCTTCAACGCGCTCGATCCCCAGACGCGCGCCGCCTTCCGCCAGTGGCAGCAGCAGCTCGCCGTCGCCGTGCAGGGCAACGACCAGAACCTCAACAGCGTGCTGGGCAACCTGCCCATCTTCGCCGCCGACACCTCGGACCTGCTCAAGGTCCTGGACGTCCAGCACACGGCGGTGGTCAACCTCGTGCGCAACGGCGGCACCGTGTTCGGCGCGCTGGGCAAGTCCCAATCGGCGCTGCGCGACCTCATCACCAGCGGCGAGCAGACGTTCCGGACCACGGCGGCCAACAACACGGCGATCGCCAACACCTTCCATGTCTTCCCCACCTTCCTGGACGAGACCAAGGAGACGATGGCGCGGCTGCAGAACTTCGCCAAGGACACCGACCCGCTGGTCAAGGAACTGGAGCCGGTGGCCACCAACCTCAAGCCGACGCTCACCGACGTCCGTGAGCTGGCGCCCTCGCTGCGCTCCTTCTTCGTCAACCTCGGGCCGCTCATCACGGCGTCCAAGACCGGCCTGCCCGCCATCCGCGACACGCTCAACGGCGCCACGCCGCTGCTGGCCTCGCTGGGCCCGTTCCTGGAGCAGCTCAACCCGATCCTCAGCTGGCTGTCGCTGCACCAGCAGCTCATCGCCGACTTCATCTCCAACGGCGCCGCCGGCCTGGCCGCCAAGACGACGAGCTTCTCCGGCGACGGCGTCGGCCACTATCTGCGCCAGTTCCAGCCCGTCGGCGCCGAGACGCTGTCGTTCGCCGCCAACCGCGACGCGGCCAACCGCGGCAACACGTATCCGCCGCCGCTATGGCTGGCCGACCCGCGGGGCTTCTCGACCGGCGGCAATCATCCCGGCAGCTTCGCCCTGCCCTCGTGGGACTGCAACAACACCGGCGCCCCCGGCGACGGCTCGGAGGCCGCCGGCCCCGGCGCCCCATCGATCACGCAGACCGCGACCCCCGGGTGCTGGGTGGCGCCGCCGCTCGCCGCGCTGCTGGGTCAGAGCGGCAAGTTCCCGCACCTGACCGCGGCGCAGTACTCCAGCAAGTAGCCGACGCGTGGCCACAGCCCGCCACGACCGAAAAATAAGCCCGCATACGGTGCATTAGTCGAGGCACGTCCGCTGTTCACGCGCACGTGGACCGCGCGCCAACCCGGGCGACGCGGGAGCCAACGGCTGCGGTCAGCCGGCTGCGGACTCGAGGTCGCGCTGGCGCTGGTGGTCGATGACCGCCGCCTCGCGGCCCTCGCCGAGGGCGAGGAGGTCGAGCAGTGTCCCGGCCAGGGATGCGTTCCCCGAGCTGGTGAGGCCTTCGCGGTCGCCCATCGGCCCGAGGGCGCGGATCCACGCCGAGGTCGTCCCCCGGAGCACCGCGTCGGCGGAGCCGTCCTCGGCGTTCTCGACGATCTGGGCCTTGGCGCCGGAAAGGGTCACCCGGTAGCTCGACGCCGAGCCGCTGGGGCTGTCGGTGACCTCCAGGTCCACGGCTCCCGACGCGCCGCTGCTCCCGTCCACCAATCCCGGGGCCAGCCGGAAGATGGCGCCCAGGTCCACGCGCTCTGAGGTGCGAGGCGGGCTCCACGCCCACTCGTAGCCCCAGCGGGCGAGCTCGCCCAGCACGGGGGCCAGCTCACGGCTGCGCTCGGTCAGCTCATAGTCGACGCGCGGCGGGACTTCCCGATAGCGCTTCCGCGTCAGCATTCCGTCGGCAACCATGCGGTTCAGCCGTGATCGCAACTGTTCGGTGGAGATCCCGGGTAGAACCCTTTGGAGCTCCACGAATCGACGCGGACCTGACAGCAGGTCGCGAACTATCAGCAGGGTCCACTTGTCGCCCACGAGATCAAGTGCGCGGGCATCAGGGGACCACTGGTCATAGGGATGACGCTTTGCGGGCGGTACGTGCGAAATGAGAGCTCCCCGGTCTGAGTACGGCGCTTCCACCTACCGAGAATCAGCATAACGAACAAATCGGGATTCGCCACAGGTTTTTAGCGCCAGTTTCGGACACGTGCGTCGTTTCAGGATTCGCAATGGGCCAAGTGATCTATCTCGAAGAGCGGAGATCTGAACAAACCCGCTCCCATGTGGTAACGCAACCGCTGTTCTTCTTTGACGTCTCCTG
>DASXCN010000660.1:0-3091 GCA_036491155.1 Solirubrobacteraceae bacterium
AAGCCTCCGCAGCGCTACACCGAGGGCCGGCTTCTGGGCGCCATGGAAACTGCGGGCAAGCTCGTGGAGGAGGAGGAGTTGCGCGAGGCGATGAAGGACTCGGGCATCGGCACCCCGGCCACGCGCGCGGCGATCATCGACCGCCTGCTTCAGGTCGGATACATCGAGCGCGACGGCCGCGCCCTGGTGGTCACCGAGAAGGGCCTGAACGTCATCCGTCTGCTGGGCGAGCACCCGCTGACCAGCCCCGGGCTCACCGGGGACTGGGAGCACCGGCTGGCCAACATCGAGACCGGCAGCGACTCGCGCGAGAGGTTCATGGGTGACATCGTCAAGTTCACCGAGAGCACTGTCGGCGAGCTGGACACCAAGCTCAAGGACGTGCGCATCCCGCGCGCCAACCTCGGTCCCTGCCCGGTGTGCGGGCGCGACATCAACGAGAACCGCAAGGGCTACTCGTGCTGGGGCCGCGAGGACCCCGGGTGCGGCTTCGTCATCTGGAAGGCCAAGGCCAGCAAGCAGCTCCCCGTCGCCGTGGCCCGGGAGCTGATCAAGACCGGTCGCACCGAGAAGGCCGTCACGGGCTTCAAGGGCCGCTCGGGCAAGAGCTTCCGTGCCCGGTTGGCGCTGATGCAGAACGAAGAGGGCAAGTGGCGCGTCGAGTTCGATGAGCCCTGGGCCAAGGACGGCGCCAAGCCGCCCGAGGCCGAGGAGGCGAGCGAGGCCGGCGGCGAGAGCGCCGAGGCCGCGACCGCCGAGCAGTCCGCCGCCGCCTGAGGCCCGCCTCGCACCCTTGCCGCCTTGCCGCCTTGCCGCCTTGCCGCTGCGAGCGGCCGGCGACCGGGGCACGGGCGAACGTCAACGGCGGGCCGGCGAAGGCGCGGGTCCCCGGCCGTGACGTGCAACCCCGGGGTTTCTGAACGTACAGAGCGCACTCCCCGGTGCTCGGAGGTGTGTGCTCTGAGGCGTCGGTATCACTGCCGTTTCAACGCACACGCAGGGCGCAGTCGTCGTGTGTGCTCTGGGACGTCTGACCGAGCCTTGCGTCCCCCAATCGAGTCCCAGCCCACTTTCCCCAGCCCGCCGTCGACGTTCGCCGGTGCCCCACTGCCGGCCCGGACCGGTCCGGACCGGGCGGACAGCACTTAGCCGTCGGGACCGCGCGCCAGTATGGGGCGCGTGCCCCTCACGCTCGTCCTCGGCCCAGCCAACTCCGCCAAGGCAGGGGTGGTGCTCGGTGCCTACGCCGACGCCGCCCGCCGCGGAGCGGTACTCGTCGTGCCGACCGCGATCGACGCGCGGCACTACGCCCGCGAGCTCGCCGCGGACGGCGTCGTGCTGGGCTCGGTCGTCACCTTCAGCGGCTTGGCCTATGAGGTCGCCCGGCGCGCCCAGTACGCCGGGCGCCGCGTCTCCGAGCTCCAGCGCGAGCGGATCCTCGAGCGGGTGCTGGCCGGATCCCGGCTCGACGTCCTGCGGGCGTCGGCGTCGGCGGCCGGGTTTGCCGCCGCCGCAGGCGAGCTGATCGCCGAGCTCCAGCGCTCGCTCGTCGACCCCGGTCGCTTCATCACCGGCCTGCGCGCGTGGGCGGCGCAGGACGTCCGCCGCGCCCCCTACGCCCACGAGGTGGGGCGCATCTACGGCGATTACGTGCGCGAGCTCGACCGGGTGGGCCGCGTCGACCGCGAGCTGTATGCGTGGCGGGCCCTGGACGCGCTGCGCGCTGCCCCATATCGCTGGGGTGGCGAGCCCGTGTTCTTCTACGGCTTTGACGACCTCACCGCGCTCGAGCGCGACGCGGTCGAGACCCTCGCCCGCGTGGTCGGCGCCGAGGTCACGGTGTCGCTCACCTATGAGCCCGGCCGGGAGGCGCTCGTGGCGCGCGCCGAGACCATGGAGGAGCTGCGCCCGCTGGCCGAGCGCGTCACCGAGCTGCCCGCCCAGGACGAGCATTACGCGCCGGAATCCCGGGCCGTGCTGCACCACATCGAGCGCTCGCTGTTCTCCGTCACAGCGACCGGCCTCGCGGCGCGCGTCGACCCCGGCGATGTGGTGACCCTGTTGGAGGCCGGCGGTGAGCGCGCCGAGGCAGAGCTCGTCGCCGAGCAGGTGCTCGAGCTCCGGCAGGCCGGAGTTCCCGCGGGCGAGATCGTGATCATCTACCGCTCGCGGGCACGGGCCGCGCCGCTGTTGGGCCACGTCTTCGCGCAGTACGGCATTCCGCTGGCCACCGGCCACGCACCGGCGCTGGTCCATACCCCCCTTGGACGAGGCCTGCTGGCTGCGGCGCGCTGCGCCCTGCTGCCCGAGGGAGAGGCGCGCGCCGCCGACCTGCTCGCCTACCTGCGCACCCCGGGCCGCCTCGACACCCCGGAGATCGCCGACGGCCTCGACGCCGATGTGCGCCGCGAGGGCCTGCGCACCGCCGCGCAGGCGCGCCGCCAGCTGGGGTGGGAGCTGCCCGAGCTCGATGAGCTGACGCAGTCGGGGCAGCCCGCGCGGGCGCTCTGCCGGCTGGCGCGGTGGCTGTTCGCGGCGCCCCATCGCGGGGCCGCGCCGGCGCTGAACGACGCCGAGGCGCTCGACGCCCGGGCGTTGCGCGCGCTCGTCACCGCTATCGACGAGCTCGACCAGCTGCGACTGACTCCGAGCGGCGCCGAGCTGGTTGCGCTGCTCGAGCGGCTGACGGTGCCGGGGTGGGCGGGGTCCGGCTCCGGTGAGGGCACCGAAGCGGTGCTGCTCGCCGAGCCGTTGGAGGTCCGTGCCCGGCGCTTTCGCGCCGTGTTCGTCTGCGGGCTGCAGGAAGGCGAGTTTCCGCGGGCCGCGACCCCGGAGCCCTTCCTCTCTGACGAGCGCCGCTTCGAGCTCGCCGCGGCGGCCGGCCTGCGGTTGCGCGCCCGCGAGGATGCATTGCCCGCCGAGCGCTACCTCTTCTACGCGGCGCTCTCGCGGGCTACCGAGCGGGTGTTCCTGGCCTACCGCAGCTCCGACGAGGAAGGCAACCTGGCCCTGCCCTCGCCCTTCATCGCCGACGTGGCCGACCTCCTCGCCGGCGACTGGCCGGCCGGGCGGCGCCGGCGCCTGCTGGCCG
>DASXCN010000661.1:0-3812 GCA_036491155.1 Solirubrobacteraceae bacterium
CACGCGCCGCCCGACTTGCCCGGCAGCGCGATCCACGCGAAGGCGTCGGCGAACGCATAGCCGGTCTCGCTGGTCGGCCTGGGGCCGAGCCCGCGGCCCTTGGGGCCGCACAGGATCTCGTTGCCGTGATGCACCCGGTCCGTGGGGCGCAACGGCCCGCGCCCGTTGTCGGAGGTGGAGACCACGAAGTGCACGCCGTCCAGCGCCCGCGCCAGCTTCTGGCCGTAGGCGATCTCCGAGGTGGTCCAGTCAAAATGCGTGGAGTTGAGGAAGAACCCCTGGGCCTGGTGGACTCCGGCACGGGTCAGGACCCGGGCCGCGGTCTTGTAGGTGAGCGCATCGCCTGCGCCGGCGTCGAGATACACGACGGCGTGCGGATTCTGCTCAAGCGTGGTGACGGCGTAGCGCAGCTCCGTCATGCGGGCCGCGAGCGCGCGTCCGTGCAGGCAAGGGGTGGTGATGATCGAGTCCATCTCCAGGAACACGACGGTGCGGAAGTTGCCGATCCCGGCCGACAGGCCGTCGATGAAGCGCTTGTAGGCCGCGATCCGCGACGGGGGGTCCGCAGCGCCGCCACGGGCGCACTGGCCGTTGACGATCCAGTACGTCGCCAGCGTGGGGATGGACGCGGGGTCCTGGACGTCGGCGTTGCGCAGGAACTGGAACACGGAGTTCTTCGGGGTGCGGCCGTTCCAGGCGCCGAAGCGATCGGTGAACGGCTCGTCGGCGATCTCCTGGATGAGGCCTGATTCCTTGGGGTGCCTGCGCCGAAGCCTGCGGGCCGCCTCGGCCGCCGGGGAATGATGGGGGTCCGCGTAGAAGCGCGCACCGGCCAGGAGATTCCCGGCCGCGTTGGGAATGCCGGGGAGCTCCAGGGGGTTTGCGGGGTCGCGGGTCTGCACCGGAGCGTTGTGGAGGATGAACAGCTTGGCGTTGTGCGGGCCGAGCTTCTCGGGGAACGAGCTGTAGAGGTAGACGGCGGCGTGCACCGAGGGGCCGCGCCAGTCGTGAGCGACGACCGGGATCGTGAACGTGGCCTGCGACTGGCCGGGCACGAAGTGCAGCGTGCCGGCGACGCTCTGGTAATCGACGCCCTCCACTGCGTTGGCGCGGTGGATCCCGTAGCGGACGTACTCGTCGCCGCGCCGGTCGCCGCTGCGGTTGACGGTCACGGTGGCCTGGCCGGCGGTCTCTGAGATGCGATAGCCGGTGGTGGACAGGGACACGGAGGCATGCGCGGCGCCGGCCAGCGCGAGCTGGCAGGCGCAGGCGGTCAGGAGGAGGCGAAGGAATCGGGACATATCCCCCCCGTATAGCCCGGCCAGGCTCAGCGCGGGTGGCGAGCGCGATATACGCCCCGATTTGCACGGGTTCAGGGGCGCGCAACCGCGCGAAACATACGGCCTGACCAACAGATGACCGGTGCCGTGCGCGGAGGTGGCTAACGTCATGGGCCGGGTCCGGGCGCGGGGGCGCACCACAACAATCCACCGCTTGACCGTGTTCTAGGTCCCAGTTGTCCTTGTCCTACATCCATCTGTGAGGCTCATGAAACGCTGTCTGCTCCTTCTCCTCTCCCTGTCTGCCCTGGCCATTCCCGCCTCCGCGAGCGCCACCACCTTCGGCGCCGAGGTCGGCAGCATCTTCACCAACCAGCGATTCGGCCAAATCTCACAGGACGACGCGACGAGCAGTCTCAAGGCGCTCTACCAGGCCGGCGGCCGGGTGGGACGCGCCGACTCCGACTGGGCCTTCACCGAGCCCAAGGCGCCCGTCCACGGCCATCACACCTACAAATGGGCCTATGACGACATGATCGTCACCGACATGGCGACGGCCCGCCTGCACTGGGAGCCGACGCTGGCCTTCGCGCCGCGCTGGGCGGAGGTCCACCGCTCCAACGTGCTCCACAAGCAGTCCGGGAAGGTCATCGCTTTCCTGCCGCCGGCCAGCAACGCAACCTTCGCGGCGTACGCGACCGCGTTCATGAAGCGCTACGGGCCCAACGGGGCCTTCTGGAAGGCCAATCCCGCGCTGCCCAAGGTGCCGGTGAGCACCCTCGAGGTGTGGAATGAGCCCGACAACGTCAATGACTGGGGCAAGGACATCAACCTCTCGGACTACTCGCGCATGTACGAGGCCATCCGCACCGCCGTGCATCGCGTCGACCGCAAAGCCCGCGTGATGACGGGCGGACTGGCTTGGACCGAGTCCTCGCTGCCGCGGTTCCTCAAGGCGTTTCACGGCAAGGCGATCGACGCGGTCGCCGTCCACCCCTATGGCAAGAACCCGGCGGCGTCCGTCAAGGTCGCCAAGGACGCTCTCGCCGACATGAGCAGGGCCGGCCGCGGACGCGTGCCTGTCATCGCCAACGAGTACGGCTGGACCTCAACCCCCGACACGTGGGGCTCGACCAGCGCCAGGAACGTCAACAGCTACGCCTACAACGCGCTGATCGGCCTCTCCAAGCTACGGCTGTCGGAGATCGAGCCCTTCGCCTGGGCCCCCACCTGGGGTCTGACCACCGGGTCCTACGCCAAAGCGCTGAAGAAGATCCGGCACCACTGAGCCGTTCGGGGACGCCGGGCCCGCCGCGGGGGCGGTTGGGCCCGGCGCACCGTTGAGGCTGCTGTCAGGGCTTCTTCGGCTTGGGCGCGTGGGCGGCGGGCTGCGTCCATACGGCCTGATCCCTAACTGCGCCCGGTGAGGCGCGCGTGGACGAAGAGGATGTCGTGGTCGGTGTGCGCGGCCGGAACGACATGCGCCGCCGGCGAGCGCAGCCCAGCGCTGCCGTAGACCTGCTGGATGCCGGGGTCCTGGTGGGCTGAGGCGTCGCTGCGCACCCAGAAGCCGCGGGGAGCGCACGGAGCCAGACGGTTGACGTCGCCCCCGAAGATGACGGCCCGCGCCGCCTCCCGCCCGGCCAGCATCGCCCGGAGCTGGACGCACTGGGGGGCGTTGGCGGCCAACTCGACGGGCTGATCGGAGGCCAGATGCGCGGTGCAGACCGCCACCCGGGCGCGCGTGGTGACGCACACCCACTGGCGCTGCTCAGGGCCGGCCTCGGCGGGGAACGGGTGGCTGTCGCTGCTCACGATCGCCGCCCGGGTGAGCACCGCGTCGCCAAACAGCCCACGGCCGCGCGGGTGGATGCAGTGCAGCCGCTTGCCGTAGTAGATGATGCTCGAGAAGCGCAGGTGGTACCCGGTCTCGCGCGCGATCCGCGCCACGTCACCCCCGCAGGCCTCGTTGAAGGTGACCGCGTCCGGATGCGTCCGGCGGATCTCGGCGGCGGCGGCCTGTACTCCCACCGGGTACTGCACCTTGGCGTAGCACCCGGCCAGCCCCGACAGGCACAGGTTCGTCTGCATCAACGTGAACCCCCGGCCCGAGGCGCGCGAGGCGCGCGAGGCGCGCGAGGCGGCCGCGGCCGTCCCCGCGGTGTCGCCGCACCCCGCCAGGCACAGCGCGAGCATGCAGGCCAGGGCAGCGCACAGCGTGGCCGCGGCGGTCCCCGAGCGCCCGGCACGGGAGCGGGCCATGATCGTCACGACGACCGACGGTACCTTCGCCCCGCCCGCGATGAGCCGCCTCGTCGGCGTCCCGCTACGGGATGCCGTAGCCAGTGCGAAAGGGTGGCGGCGGGTCTGCCACTCTGTATCACGTGGCATCCGGGGGGTTCATCGATCCTGCCGCGCTCGAGCGGAGCCTGTCGGCACTGCGCGACCGCCCTGCCGAGGGCGGGCTGATGCCGGCGCTGGAGCAGGTGATGGACGCGACGCGGCAACTGTTTGACGCGACGGGCTGCGGGA
>DASXCN010000662.1:0-8924 GCA_036491155.1 Solirubrobacteraceae bacterium
CTCCGAAGGCTTGGTCATGGCCAGCAGCGAATACGGAACCGTGCACCACTTCATCAGCCCGCTCTGGGCCAGCACCACGTGGAACTCGTGGATGCGCTCCAGGTTCTGCGCCTGGCTGAGCAGCATCAGGTCGGCGTCGCCGCGGGTACCCACCAGCGAGAAGGACCGCAGCAGGTGCCCATCGGCGAAATCCCCGCACGCGGCGATGAATTCCCGCTTGTCGGCAGCGCGTTGCTCGTCGTCGAGGCGTCGCCAGGCCGGATCGACCTGCAAAAAGGTGTATTTCACAAAATGACGTGTCGGCATCTGGGCCTGATGATACGCCGAGACATCCACGAGCCGGACCGGTCCAGGCGGTAGGATGGGCATGATGCGGATTGCGTTGGTTTCGCCCTACTCGTGGACGTATCCGGGGGGTGTGACAAGGCATATCGAAGCGCTCGCCGAGCGCTTCATCGAGCAGGGGCACCATGTGCGCGTTCTCGCGCCGTATGACCCTGTCGACGTGCGCTCGCGCATCCTGCACCGCGGGGCGATGCCGCAGCCGCTGCCCGCGCCCGATTACCTCGTGCCCCTGGGGCGCACCCTTGGGTTCAAGGCCAACGGCGCCGTGTCCAACCTGAGCATCACCCCCTACGGGGTCGCCACGGCTCAGACCGAGCTGCGCACCGGCAACTACGACGTGGTCCACATCCACGAGCCGGTGGCCCCGCTGGGCGGCTGGATCACCACGCAGCTGACCGGCCTGCCCCTCGTCGGCACCTTCCACTCCTTCTCGGAGGGACGCTTCCCCAACGGCCTGGCCAACCTGATGGGCGCGTGGCGGGTGCTCAACCACCTGCACGTGCGCATCGCCGTCTCCGAGGCCGCGGCATGGACCGGCCGGCGCTTCTTCGGCGGCCACTATCGGGTGATCCCCAACGGCGTTCACGTCAACCCGGAGGTTCTGGCCCGCGCCGGGCACAAGTCGCCCTCTGAGCGCCTGCGGATCGTCTTCGTGGGACAGGCCGTGGAGCGCAAGGGGCTGCCGCTGCTCTTGCGCTCCTTCGAGGCCCTGCGCGACCACGTCCCCACCGAGCTGACCGTCATCGGGCCCACCGCCGAGGAGCTCTCACCGCTGATGCTCGACGACCGCGACGTTCGCGTGCTGGGCAAGGTCGACGACGCGCGCAAGCGCGAGGAGCTCGAGCGCGCCGACGTGCTGTGCGCACCCTCGCTGCGAGGCGAGAGCTTCGGCATGGTGCTGACCGAGGCCTTCGCCTCGGGCACCCCGGTGGTGGCCTCCGACATCGCCGGGTACCGGGACGTGGTGCGCAACGGCGTCGACGGCGTGCTCGTGCCCCCCGGCGACCCACAGGCGCTGGCCGAGACTCTGCGCGACTTCTACGACGAGCCGGAGCGGCGGGTGCGGATGTCGCGCGCCGCCGCCGCCGACGTGGCGCGGTTCGCGTGGCCGGTGGTGGCCGATCAGGTGCTGGAGGCCTACGAGGACGCGGTGGCTGTCCCCGCCCCGGCCCGGGCGGCTCAGCGCGCCGCGGTGGCCGTCGGCGTCCGTTCCGTCGATCTGAAGGTCCACCGCCGCCCCCGCAAGCTGCCCAGCCTGGAGCCGCCCCCGGCGTCTCGCCGGCGCCCCGCCGTCACCGCGGCGCGGCGCGGCGGCATGGCCGTCGCCTCGGTGGGCGCTCTGCTGCTGGGCTACAAGGCGCTCACCACCATCGGACTGGCCAACATCGCCCACGCGCTGGTGGCCTCCAGCCCGTCCTTCGTCATCCTCGGACTAGGCGTGATGTGCGCCGCCATGGCCCTGCGCGCCGTCTCCTGGCACGCCATCTTGCGCGCCGCGCTGCCCAAGGCGCGGGTGCGGCTCTCGGACGCGATGCAGGGGACCTTCATCGGCGTGCTGATGTCCTCGACGTTGCCCGCGCGCCTGGGCGAGCCCTCGCGCGCGCTGGTGGTGGCGCGCCGCACCGGCCGGCCCCGGGAGCACCTCCCGGTGGTCCTGGGCACGGTCGTCTCCCAGACGCTGATCAACATCCTGGCGCTGGTGGTGCTGGGCGCGGTGATGTTCTCCTCGGTGGACCTCTTCAACGGCCATCAGGACGCGTTGCTGGTGGCGGCCATCGCCCCGGTGGCGCTGTTGCTCATCGTGCTGGTCTCGCCGCTGATCCTGCGCCACGGGGGCGGACGCTTCGGTCGTCTGCAGGCTCTCGTCACCCAGGCGCGCCGGGGGATGACCCGCGTGCGCGCCGGGTTGGCCGTCTTCCGCCGGCCCAGGCTCGGCGCCGTCGCCGCCGGCGCCCAGTTGGGAGCGTGGGCGCTGCAGTGGACGTCCTGCTACATCCTGCTCGTCGCCCTTGGACTCAACCACCAGGCCGGGTGGGCTGCGGCCGCGGCGGTCCTCTTCGCGGTCAACATCACCGCCGTGCTGCCGGCGACGCCCGCCAACCTGGGCGTCTTCCAGGCCGCCTGCGCCGCCGTTCTGCACACCGGATGGCATGTCGGCCTGGGCACGGGCGTGGCCTACGGCGTGATCCTCCAGGCCGTCGAGGTGGTGACCGCGATCCTGATGGGAGCCCCCGCGCTGCTCAAGGAGGGCATGTCGTGGCGCGAGGTGCGCCTGCGCGCGATGCACGCCGCTCCGGTCAAGCTCCCCGCACGGCCCCACCGCGGCTCCTCGCGCGGCTCGGGCGCGCTGGACACCAACAGCTGATCAGTCGCCGCTGACGACGGAACGCAGCGGCGCTCCGCCGGGGACGAAGGGCTGCGGCGCGCCGTCCTGGAGGCGATCGATCTGCGACGCGCCGTCCTGGAGGCGATCGATCTGCGACGCGCTGAGCGACGGGCCCCCGGCTGCCTGGAAGACCTCGATCGACCCGATGAGGTCGTCGCGCAGGCGGACCACCCACATGATGCTGCCCAGCACGCGCTCCCCGGGCCGCCGGCCCTCGACGCGCCCGAACCCGATCACCGAGTCCTGCGCTTCTCGGAAGGTGAGCATGGTGAGGCTCAGTGCGTCCCACACCGTTGCCACGTCGCGCAGATAGGCGCGCACGCCGTCGTGGCCGCGGTAGGGCGTGGTGCGCTCGACCCTCTGCGCCGTGGCGAACGAGCGCAATACGAACTCGGGATGACAGACAGAGAGCATCGCGTCGACGTCGCGGCGGGCGAACGCCTCAAAGCCCGCGACGACGATGCCGACCGGGTCCGTGTCCGGCCCGGGCGCCGTGCCGGGGCAGTGCGCCGGCCCGGCCTCGGCGCCGGGCGCGCCCGCGCCCATCGGGGCGGGACGGCCGAAGAGGTAGCCCTGGGCGAGGTCGACGCCCATGTCGCGCAACATGAGCAGGGTCTCCTCATCCTCCACGCCCTCGGCGATCGTCGTCTGGTTGAACTCGCGCGCGAGGGCGACGATGCCGCGCACGACGCGCGCGTCGGTCTCGCTGGAGGTGAGATCGCGCACGAAGTCGATGTCGATCTTGAGGTGGTCGGCCGGCAGGTGCTTGAGGTAGCTGAGGCTGGAGAAGCCGGTGCCGAAGTCGTCGAGCGCAAGGCGACAACCCAGCTCGCGGACGCGCTCGGCGAAGGCCCGCCCTGCCTCGGTCTGTCCGACGAACGCGGTCTCGGTGACCTCCACCACGAGCAGCGAGGGATCCACCCCGGAGTCCTGGACCGCGGTGGCCAGCTCGCGCAGGATGTCGGGGTCGCCGATGGAACGCCCCGAGAGGTTGAACTCGGTGGGCACCCCCTGGGCGGCGATCTGCACGGCCTGCCGGATCACCCAGCGGTCGATCTCGGAGATGAGCCCGTAGCGCTCGGCCGCGGGGAGGAAAACGCCGGGGGCGATGATCTCCCCGTCCTCTGAGCGCATCCGCAGCAGCAGCTCGTGCTGGACCGTCTGGCCGGTCATCAGGTCCACGATGGGCTGGGCGTAGAGGACGAAGCGGTCCTCGTCCAGTGCATCGCGGATGCGTCCGAGCCACACCGCCTCCTCGACGTCGTGCTCGAGCCGCGACTCGCGCTCCTTGCGATCGGTGATGTCGACCAGCTGGGAGTGGAAGGCCTCCACAGAGCCGTCCTCGCGGCGCACCGGAGCCCAATGCAGAAGCCCCCACAGGATGCTGCCGTCGCCGCGCACGAAGCGCTGCTCGGTGGTGAAGGAGTCCAGCTCGCCGCGCAGCATGTCCTCGCGGGCGCGCCGCAGCGTCGCCAGGTCCTCTTCGGGCACGATGCAGCCGATCCGCTGACCGATGAGCTGCTCCTGGGAGCGGCCCAGCAGCCGGCACATGGCGTCGTTGGCGCGCACGCAGCGGCCCTCGACCGGATCGGCCAGCGACATGCCGATGGGCGCGGCGTCAAAGCCCTCCCGGAAGAGGTGCTCGGCGGCCAGGCGCCGGCGCTCGGCCTCGCGCTCGGCGGTGACGTCCAGAACAGCCCCGCGGAGATGCTCGCGGCGGCCGTCGGCTTCAGTCACCGCCTCGGCATGCAGCGAGAGGATGCGCGTGGTGCCGCTGGGCAGGACGACCCGGTACTCGCAGCTCATGGACCCGTAGCGCACGCACTCCTCGCCGATCGCCGCCACCAGGTCGCGGTCGGTGGGGTGGATGAGCTCCAGGTGCGCGTGCTTGTCCAGCGGCTGGTCCTCCTTTAGCTCCAGCAGCTGGGCCAGGCCCGCCGAGTAGGTGATCTCGCCGGTGGCGACGACCAGCTCCCAGCTGCCGACGCCCACCATCCGCTCGGCCTCGCGCAGCCGGCCCTCGCTGCGGGCGAGATCAGAGATGGTCTGGGTGCGCTCGGTGACGTCCTGCATGACCGCCACCACCGAGCCGATGGCGCCGGCGCCGTCAGGAACCGGGACGAGCTGGACGATGTAGCGGCGCGTGCCGTCCTGGGTGTCGTACTCGAACGCCTGCGACTCCCCGGCGAGCGCGGCCTGATAGCGCGGCAGGAGGATCGGCACCGCGTCGGCGGGCAGGACCCCCTCGATGGTCTGGCCGATCCAGCCCTCGGTCCGCAGGCCGTGGGTGGCGAAGGCGCCGCCCTCGACGTGGAGGATCCGCCCCGCGCAGTCCGCGATCAGGACAGCGGCGGGCGCGACCGGGCAGCCGGTCTCGGCAGGCGCCACCGGCGCCGAAGGGTGTCCCCGTCCCTTCCCGGTCCGTGGGAGGGAGGCATCAAGTAACTGCGGCCTCACCCGGCGTGGTATCGGCGCAATTGATCAGATCTCATCCCCACTTTGAGGGTTTCTGGACGGCTGCCCGATCCGGGGCGCCGAGGTGGACTGGACGTGCCGGGTCAGACGGGCCGTCAGGCCTCGGCGAGGGCGGGCGCGTCCTCAGCGGCGGCGGCGGGGTCTGAATCGGGCAGCGAGGCCATCAGGGTGGGGTCACGATCGGTGCCGGCGATGAGCTCATCGGCGGCTTGGCGGCCGGTCTTGGGCAGCATCCCTGACTTCATCCCGAAGTACACCGCCTGTGGGTGGTGCGCGACGATGGCCAGGGTCGACTGCTCGGGCTCGACGGCGAAACCGCCCGACAGGCGCAGGCCGATCGACGGAGCCTCCAGAAGGTCGAAGACCTTCTCGTGCTCTGACTGCTCGGGGCAGGCGGGGTAGCCCCACGAGTAGCGGCGGCCCTGGCGGGACTCGATGGCCAGGTCCTTGCGCACGCGGCTGTGAAGCCACTCGGCCATGCCCTCGGCGGTCTGGACGCCGAGGCCGTGCGTGAACAGCTGCTCGGCGAACTCGCCGTCGGCCTCGAGCGAGGCCATGAGCTCGGTCACCTCGTCGCCGGCGGTCACCGCCTGCAGGGCGACGACGTCGACCTGTCCGCTGTCGAGCGGGCGGTAGAAGTCGGCCAGGCAGATGCGGTCGTGGCGGGGCTGGCGGGGGAAGACCAGGCGGTGCAGCTCACGCTCGCGGGGGGCCGCGGGATCCCACACGATCAATTCGTTGCCCTCGCTGTTGCACGGGAAGTATCCGAGCAGCGCTCGCGGGTGCAGGTAGGTCTGCTCGCGCCACATCCTCTCCAGCCGGGGCTGGAAGTCGTCGCGCAGCAGGCGCGTCCACGCCTCGCCCTTCACGCCGCGCCCGCCCCAATGCAGCTTGAACAGCACGTGGGTGTCGAGGTGGGGGTAGACCTCGTCCATCGGCACGTTGAGCTCGCGCGCACCCCAATAGGGCGGCTCGGGGACCGGAGTGTCGGTGGCCGCGGCGCTGCGGACCGAGGCGTCGGTCACGTCGGGCGCGTCCTCGTCGATCACCCGCGGGGTGTCGCGGAGCTTCTTGGCGGCGATGCGGGTCTTGTCGAGGAGGTCGGCGCGGCGCTCGGAGTCGATCAACTGGTCCACCTTGGCCAGTCCCTCGAAGGCGTCCTTGCAGTAGAAGACGCCAGGCTCGTAGAGATCGTCTGACTCCGTGCCGTGGGGGTAGAGGATGCGCAGGCCGAAGTTGCGGTTGATCGCCGCGCCGCCGATCAGCACCGGGAAGTCGAGCTTGCGCTCGTGCAGCTCCTGGACGGCGGCGGGCATCTGCTTGGAGGTCGAGACCAGCAGCGCCGAGAGGCCGATAGCGGTGGCCTTGTGCTCGACGGCGGCGTCGAGGATGGTGGAGATCGGCACCTGCTTGCCGAGGTCCACCACCGAGTACCCGTTGTTGGTGAGGATGGTGTTGACCAGCGACTTGCCGATGTCGTGCACGTCGCCGAACACGGTGGCCAGCACGACGGTGCCCTTGGTGTAGCCCTCGAGCTTGTCGAGGTACCGCTCGAGTTGGGCCACCGCGCGCTTCATCACCTCGGCCGACTGCAGCACGAAGGGGAGGATCAGCTCGCCGGCGCCGAACTTGTCGCCCACCTCCTTCATCGCGGGCAGGAGCACATCGTTGAGGGTGGGGACGGCGCCGATCTTCTCGACGCTGCGGTCGATCCAGTCCTCCACGCCCTCCTTCTTGCGGCGCAGGATGTGGAAGTGCAGCGCCTCCTCGGGCTCCATGCCCTCGGTCGGGTCGGCCTGGCCGGCGCCGTCGTCTTCGGCGGGCCCCTTGGACTCGAAATGGGCGATGAAACGCTCCAGCGCGTCGTCGCGGCGGTCGAACACGAGGTCGTCGGCCAGCTCGCGCTCCTCGGTGGGGATCTCCGCGTACGGGGTGATGTGGTTGGGGTTGACCATGGCCAGGTCCAGCCCCGCCTCGACGCAGTGGTGCAGGAACACGCTGTTGAGCACCGAGCGCGCGGGCAGGCCCACGCCGAAGGACACGTTGGAGACCCCCAGCGAGGTCTGCACCCCCGGGATCTCGGTCTTGATCGCGCGGATCCCCTCGATGGTGGCCACGGCGCTCGGCCGCCATTCGGGGTCCCCGGTGGTGAGCGTGAAGGTGAGGCAGTCGAAGATGAGGGCGTCGGAGTCCAAGCCGTGCTCCTCGCAGCACAGCTGCGTGATCCGCCTGGCGACCTCCAGCTTGCGCTCGGCCGTCTTGGCCATCCCGACCTCGTCGATGGTCAGCGCGATCACCGCCGCGCCGTGCTCCTTGGCCAGCGGGACCACCTTGTCGAGCTTGTCGCGGCCCGCCTCGAGGTTGATCGAGTTGACGATCGCGCGGCCGGGGATCTGCTCCAGCGCGGTCTCGATCACGTCGGGCTCGGTCGAGTCGACCTGGATCGGGGCGGGCTGGCTGAGCGAGATCCGCTTGACCACCTCGCGCATCTGCTCGGCCTCGTCCTGGCGCTCGGTGAGCGCCACGCACACGTCCAGCACATGGGCGCCGCCGGTGACCTGATCCTCGGCCACCACCAGCAGCCCGTCGTAGTCATCGGCCAGCAGCATCTCCTTGGCCTTGCGCGAGCCCTGCGAGTTCACGCGCTCGCCCACCAGCGTGGGGCGGGGGGCCTGGACCATCGGCGTGGCCGCGATCATCGAGCTGACGTGCGCCGGGCGCCGCTCCGGCCGCTCCCCGGGGGTGTGATCCTTGACGCGCTCGGCGATGGCCTCGATGTGGGCCGGCGTGGTGCCGCAGCACCCGCCGACGATCGAGACGCCGTAGCGCTCCACGAACTCGCCGAGGGTGTCGGCCAGCGGCCCGGGCTGTGCAGGGAAGATCGTCTCGCCGTTGGGCCCCTGCTGCGGGAGGCCGGCGTTGGGGATGCAGTGCACGGGCACCGAGCAGAACTCGCCCAGGAAGCGGACCGCGTCGCGCATGTCCTCGGGGCCGGTGGAGCAGTTCAGCCCGATGATGTCGACCTTCAGCGCCTCCAGCGTGGCCAGCACGGCGCTGATGTCGGTGCCCAGGAGCATCTTGCCGCCGTTGGGCAACAGCGAGACGCTGCACTGGATGGGGACGGCGCGGCCGAGCTCCTTGGCCGCGTCGCGCACGCCGAACACCGCCGCCTTGAGCTCCAGGATGTCCTGGGTGGTCTCGATGATGATGAGGTCCACGCCGCCCTCGATGAGCCCGCCGGCCTGCTCGACGAAGACCGTGCGCAGCTCAGGGAAGGTGATCTGTCCGAGAGTCGGGTCGTCGGAGGCGGGCAGAAAGCCGGTGGGGCCGATGGCGCCGGCCACGAACCGGGCCTCGCCGGCGGCCTTGCGCGCGATCTGCGCCGCCTTGAGGTTGATCTCGTGCGTGTGGTCCTCCAGGCCCCACTCCGAGAGCTTGAGCCGGCTGGCCTGGAACGTGTCGGTCTCCAGGACCTGCGCGCCCGCGTCGAGCATCGAGGTGTGCACGCCCTCGATGACGTCGGGCCGGTTGAGCACCAGCGCCTCGTGGCAGCGGCCTGGCAGCCGGTAGTCCTTCTCCAGGCTCAGGTCAAACTGCTCGAGCGTCGCGCCCATCCCGCCGTCGAAGACGACGATGCGCTCGCGCGCAGCGGCCAGGAAATCTCGCATGGCCGTTGAGGCTACCAACCTTGACACATTTATGTCAACGTTGTGGGTGG
>DASXCN010000663.1:0-3672 GCA_036491155.1 Solirubrobacteraceae bacterium
GGCCATGACCGTCGGCGCCGCCACCGATGCGGTCACGATCACGCTGGCCACGATCAGCCTGATCCGGGACGAGCTCGGGGTCAACATGTGCCTCGGCGCCTCCAATGTCTCCTTCGGACTGCCCCGCCGCCACGAGCTCAATGCCGGGTTTCTGCCGATGGCCATGGCCGCGGGGCTGACCAGCGCGATCATGTCGACGGCCGAGGTATGCGTCCAGTCAGTGCGGGCATCAGACCTGCTGCTGGGCCACGACCCCTGGGGCTCCAGCTGGATCGCCGCCCACCGCGCCCGCCAGGCCGCCGCGCAGGAGGCCGCATCGCCGGCATGAGTGCCGCCTCCCCCAAGCGGAGTGCGCTGGCCCGCGAGGAGGCGGTCGTCGAGACCGACGGCGCGCAGCGCGTCCGCTTGCGCTTCCTGCCCGACGGCGGCGAGGTCCGCGTCCCGAGTGGAACGCCGATCTTCGACGCTGCCAGCTGGAACGGGATCGCCATCGACTCAACCTGCGGCGGGCATGGGACCTGCAAGAAGTGCAAGGTGCGGATCGTCTCCGGCGACGTGCCCCTCTCCAGCGTCGACCCCCGCGCGTTCACCGCCGAGGAGCTCCGCGAGGGCTGGCGGCTGGCGTGCCGGGCCAACGCCCGGGGCGACCTCGTCGTCGAGGTGCCCCCGCTCCAGACCCGGCCCAAGGCGGCCCTGGTCGGCGTCGGGCGCCACGTCATCCTGCGCCCGGCCGTCCAGAAGCGTCACCTGGTGCTCGACGAGCCCACCATGGAGGACCAGCGCTCCGACCTGCAGCGCGTCTGCGATGCCCTCGACGATCTCGAGCCCCATGCATCGATCGAGACGTTGCGAACGCTGGGCGGGACCCTTCGCCGCGCCAACTTCGACGTCACCGCAGTGGTCATCGACGACGAGCTGATCGATGTCGAGCCCGGGGACACGACCGCCCGGCGCTTTGCTATCGCCTTCGATCTCGGGACCACCACCGTGGTGGCGACGCTCCTCGATCTCGAGAGCGGCCAGCCGGCGGCGGTGCGCTCAATGCTCAACCGCCAACAGCCCTACGGCGCCGACGTGATAACCCGCGTCTCGGCGACGATGATGGACGATCAGGCTCTCGGGGCGCTGCAGGCCCGTGCCCACGAGACGATGGCCGAGCTGACCGCCGAGGTCCTCGCCGACGCCGACGTGGCGCCAGGCGAGGTCTACGAGATCACGGTGTGCGGCAACGTCACGATGATGCAGATCGCGCTGGGGATCGATCCCGAGCCACTCTCGATGGCGCCGTTCACGGTGACCACGCACGAGTTTCCGCCCACGCGAGCCACCGACTTCGGCGTCGAGCTGCACCCGCGAGCCGCGGCGTACGTCTTCCCCTCGCTGGGCGCCTACGTCGGAGGCGACATCGTCGCCGGCATGCTCGCCACAGGCCTGACGCGCGACCGGCGGCTGCGGCTGTTCATCGACGTCGGCACCAACAGCGAGATCGCGCTCGGGTCCGTCGACCGCGTGCTCGCGACGGCGGCTCCTGCCGGTCCGGCCTTCGAGGCCGCCCAGATCAAATGCGGCATGCGGGCCGCCGACGGAGCCATCGAGGCCATCACGGTCAACGCCGACGGGCTCGAACTCGAGGTGATCGGGGACGCCGAGCCAGTCGGCATGTGTGGGTCGGGCCTCGTCGATGCGGTCGCCGAACTCGTCCACGCGGGGCTGCTTGACCATTCCGGGCGCTTCATCGGAGACGAGGACGCGGCCGAGCGATTCCCGGGACTCTGTGACCGGCTGACCAGGATCGGCGAGGAGCGCGTGTTCGTCCTGCACTGGCGAGGCGAGGGGGTGGGCGGGGATCCGAGTCGATCGGTCTACCTCTCCCAGCGAGATGTCCGTGAGCTGCAGTTCGCCAAGGGGTCGATCGCCACCGGGTGGAACATCCTGATGCGCGAGCTGGGCGTCGAGGCCAAGGACATCTCGCAGGTGCTGCTGGCGGGCAGCTTCGGCGCCTACCTGACGCCGCTGAGCGCGGTGCGGATTGGCCTCGTGCCACGAATCGCCCTGCCGCGGATCGTCTCGGCCGGCAACGTCGCCGGCGAGGGCGCGAAGATCGCGGCGCTGTCGCTGCGTGAGCGGGCCGAGGCGCAGTCCATCCTGCGCGAGGTCGAATACGTCGAGCTGTCGGGCCGCGCCGACTTCAACGACCTGTTCATCGATCAGCTCGCCTTCCCGGGATGACGCTGGCCCCCGGACCCGTTCCCACCCGCCCCCGCGCCGCGGTGGTCGCCTGCGGAGCGCTGGCCTTCGACGTGCGCTCGATCGCCCAACGCCGGGGCTGGGACATCGACGTGGTGCCGGTGCCGGCGCTGTTGCACAACCGCCCCGAGCAGATCCCCGCGGCGGTCGCCGACGCGCTGGCCACCCATGACGTCGTCGCCGTCGCCTACGCGGACTGCGGGACCTACGGCGCGCTCGACGCGGTCCTGGCCGACACCGGCGTGCGGCGACTGAGCGGCGACAACTGCTACGACGTCCTCAGCCGCGAGGAGGTCGAGCACGCGATGACCGAGGAGCCCGGCACGTACTTCCTCACCGACTTCCTCGCTCGCACCTTCGAGCACACCGTGGTACGCCAGCTCGGACTCGACCGCTGGCCCGAGCTGCGCCACACCTACTTCGCCCACTACACGCGCGTGGTGTGGCTGGCTCAGCGTCCCACGCCGGCCACGCGCCGGCGCGCGGAGGCCGCGGCTGAACGCCTGGAGCTGCCGCTGGACATCCGCCCCGTGGGCAACGCGGGACTCGAGCGCGGGCTCGAGCGGCTGCTCACCGCCTGAAGCCCCGCCCGGCGGCTACTCAGCGGCGCCGGCCTCGACCAGCAGCGTCGCCACATCGGCCACGCGCAGCGACGCCCCGGCGCCCTGCACGCCGTCGTCGAGCATCACCGTGCAGTACGGGCAGGCGACGGCGAGGGTGCCGGCCCCGGTCTCGGCGGCCTCGCGCACCCGGTTCTCGTTGATGGCGCCGGCGCGCTCCTCCATCCACATGTGAGCGCCGCCCGCGCCGCAGCAGAACGTCTGCTTGCCGCTGCGCGCCATCTCCACCGGCTCGCCGACAGCGCCGACCAGCTCGCGCGGCGCGGCCAGCACGTCGTTGTGGCGCGCCAGGTAGCAGGAGTCGTGATAGGTCACCTTCAGGCCGTCGTCGCGCTTGGGCGCCAAGCGGCCCTCGGCGACCAGGCGCGAGAGCAGTTCGGTGTGGTGGATGACCTCGTAGTCGCCGCCGAAATCGCCGTATTCGTTGCCCAGCGTGTTGAAGCAGTGCGGGCAGTTGGCGATGATCTTGGTCACCCCCGCCTCGTTGAGGGTGGCGACGTTCTGCTCGGCGAAGGCCTGGAACACGTACTCGTTGCCGATGCGGCGGGCGGGGTCGCCGGTGCACGCCTCGCGCGCACCGAGGATGGCGAAGTCCACCCCCGCCTTCTGCAGCAACTTGACTGTGCTCTGAGCGGTGGTGCGAGCGCGCTCGTCGAATGAGCTGGCGCATCCCACCCAGTACAGGTACTCCGGCGCGGCGTCGCCCGGCTCCAGGATGCGGACGCCCAGGCCGTCGGCCCAGTCGGCGCGCTCGGACTGCGCCTTGCCCCACGGGTTGGACGCCCGCTCGACGTCGCGGAGCATC
>DASXCN010000664.1:0-2256 GCA_036491155.1 Solirubrobacteraceae bacterium
GACCTCAACGACCTCTACCGCCGCGTCATCAACCGCAACAACCGCCTCAAGCGGCTGCTGGATCTGGGCGCGCCGGAGATCATCGTCAACAACGAGAAGCGCATGCTGCAGGAGTCCGTCGACGCGCTGTTTGACAACGGCCGCCGCGGACGTCCCGTCACCGGCCCGGGCAACCGGCCGCTGAAGTCGCTGTCAGACATGCTCAAGGGCAAGCAGGGCCGCTTCCGCCAGAACCTCCTGGGCAAGCGCGTCGACTACTCCGGCCGGTCGGTGATCGTGTCGGGCCCGTCGCTGCGCCTGCACCAGTGCGGTCTGCCCAAGCTGATGGCCCTGGAGCTGTTCAAGCCGTTCATCATGGCCCGTCTCGTCGAGCGCAAGTCCGCGCAGAACATCAAGGCGGCCAAGAAGATGGTCGACTCGATGATCCCCGAGGTGTGGGACGTGCTGGAGGAGGTCATCCACGAGCACCCGGTGCTGCTCAACCGCGCGCCGACGCTGCACCGCCTGGGCATCCAGGCCTTCGAGCCGGTGCTGGTGGAGGGCAAGGCCATCCAGGTCCACCCGCTGGTCTGCCACGCCTTCAACGCCGACTTCGACGGCGACCAGATGGCGGTCCACCTGCCGCTGTCGGCGGAGGCCCAGGCCGAGGCCCGGATCCTGATGCTGTCGGCCAACAACATCCTGTCCCCCGCGCACGGCGCGCCGCTGGCGACGCCCTCGCAGGACATGGTGCTGGGCGCCTACTACCTCACCTACGGCCCGACCGCCAAGGAACTGTCCGAGATGGACCGGCCGGCCATCGACCCGCGGCCGCACGTGTTCCGCACCGCTCAGGAGGCGGAGTGGTCCTACGAGCACCGCGTGGTCAAGCTCCACGACCTGGCCGAGTACCGGCCCATCGGTCGCGCCGAGGGTCACATCCTGACCACGGTCGGGCGCGTGATCTACAACGACAAGATCGAGCGCGCGCTCCAGGAGGCGCTGGGCGAGCAGTTTGACCCCAACACCTACGAGTTCATCAACCGCTCGATGCGCAAGAAGGACACGACCCAGATGATCGACGACCTCGTGCAGATGTACGGGGCTCCGACGATCTCCCAGGTCCTGGACGCGTTCAAGGACGTCGGGTTCCAGTACGCGACCCGTGCCGGCGTGACGTTCTCCAAGAACGACGTGCAGACGCCTCCCTCCAAGGAGGAGATCCTGAAGCGCTACGAGAACGAGCTGGTCATCATCGAAGCCCAGTACGAGGACGGCGAGATCACGCAGGAGGAGCGCCACGAGGCGGTCACCGGACTGTGGGATCGCGCCACCAACGAGGTCGGCGAGGCGCTCACCGCGCACCTGGAGCCGATGAACCCGATCGCCATGATGGCCAACTCGGGTGCCCGTGGCTCGTTCTCCCAGATCCGCCAGCTCGCCGGCATGCGCGGGCTGATGGCCAACCCGAAGGGCGAGATCATCGAGCGTCCGATCAAGGCCAACTTCATGGAGGGCCTGACCGTGCTCGAGTACTTCATCTCGACGCACGGCGCGCGCAAGGGTCTGGCCGACACGGCGCTCCGCACCGCCGACTCGGGCTACCTGACCCGCCGGCTGGTCGACGTCTCTCAGGACGTGATCATCCGCCAGGACGACTGCGGCACCGAGGAGTTCATCGAGAGCCCGGTGTCACAGCTCGAGGTGGACCCCGAGACCCGCGGCCTGCGTCCCACCGGCGAGCCCAACACCGACCTCATCGGGCGGATCGCCGCGCGGGACATCACCACCAAGCGTGGCCGGGTCATCATCGAGCAGGGCAAGGAGATCGATCGCGCCGAGCTGGCCGACCTGGCCGAGGCGTGGCAGGACGACACGGACAAGGGTGAGCTGATCACCGTCCCCGTCCGCTCGGTGCTCAAGTGCGAGGCTCCGACCGGTGTGTGCCAGGCGTGCTACGGCCGCTCGATGGCCAGCGGCAAGGTCGCCCAGATCGGCGACGCGGTGGGCATCATCGCCGCTCAGTCGATCGGCGAGCCCGGCACGCAGCTGACGATGCGTACGTTCCACACCGGAGGCGTCGCCGGCGCCGACATCACGCACGGTCTGCCGCGCGTGGTGGAGCTGTTCGAGGCGCGCAAGCCCAAGGGCCTGGCCAAGATCTCCGAGGTCGGCGGCAAGGTGTCGATCGAGGACTCCGACAAGGCGATCACGGTCGTGATCACCGACGACGGCGGCGAGGAGCATCGCCACACGTTCCCGCGGCGGACGCTGCTC
>DASXCN010000665.1:0-6570 GCA_036491155.1 Solirubrobacteraceae bacterium
CTCGCGCACGAGCTCCGGAGTGCGCAGGCCGCCCGAGATGACCACCGGGACCGGGAGCTCCTCCACCAGGCGGCGGGCCAGCTCGAAGTCCGGCGTGCCGGCGTGGCGCTGCGATGCATGGCGCGGGTGGATGCACAGGCCCGCCACCACGCCCTCCTCGGCCAGGCGCCGCGCCACCTCGACACCGCTGAGGTCGCCCGGCCGTACGCCGGAGCGCAGCTTGACCGTCACCGGCAGGCCACTGCCCCGACCCGCAGCACGGGCAACGGCCACGGCGCGGGCGGGATCGGCCAGCAACGCCGCGCCTGCACCGGTCTTGCATACCTTGGGGACGGGGCAGCCCATGTTGAGGTCGATGAGGTCGGCCCCAGCGGCGGCGACCCGCTCGGCCGCTGACTCCATGATGTCGGGATCCGAGCCGAACAGCTGCATGGAGATGGGGTGCTCATCGGGGTGGATGCGCAGCAGCTCGGTGCACGTGCGCTCGTTGCGGTAGTGCACGGCATGGCTGGAGACCATCTCGGAGACCACCAGGCCGGCGCCGTGGCGCTTGGCCTGCAACCGCACGAACCAGTTGCCGATCCCGGCCAGCGGGGCCAGCACGACGCGATTGGCGATCGGGATCCCGCCCAGGCTCCAGGAGTCGGTGAGCGAGGCCTGCAGCGGGGGGCGCGGGCTGTCCAGAAGCGGGGTCACGAGCAACTCATGGTACGAATCCGACATGGACATCACTTCGCTGATCGGCCCGTGGGCCGAGCTGATGGTTGCGCAGGTCCCGGGCATCGAGCTCTTCGACGCCCACACCCATCTGGGCCAGAACGACCCCGACGGGATGAAGCAGAGCCCGACCGAGCTGCTGGACGCGCTCGGCAGCGCGCGGGCGCGGGGCGCCTTCGTCTTCCCCATGCACGAGCCCGACGGCTACCCGCCGGCCAATGACATGGTCATCGAGGTCGCCTCGCAGGCCGACGGGCTACTCACCCCGTTCTGCCGGGTCAGCCCCAACAACGGCGACGCCAGGGCCGAGGCCGAGCGCGCCCTCGCAGCCGGCGCCAAGGGCATCAAGCTGCACCCGCGCGCCGAGCAGTTCACCCTGGACCATCCCGCCGTGCGCGAGCTTGCCGCCGTCGCCAACGAGCGCCGGCTGCCCATCCTCATCCACGCCGGCCGTGGCATCCCGGCCCTCGGTCTGCACGCGGTGGAGCTGGCGGGCGCGTTCCCCGAGACACGCTTCATCCTCGCCCACGCCGGTGTCTGCGATCTCTCGTGGATCTGGCGGGTCGCGGCCGACCACCCCAATTTGATGTTCGATACGGCGTGGTGGATGCCCGCCGATCTGCAGGCGCTCTTCGCGCTCGTGCCCCCGGGCCAGATCCTCTTCGCCTCCGACGCGCCCTATGGCCACACGCTGATGTCGGCGATCTTCCAGATCCGCTCGGCGGTGCAGGTGGGCCTGTCCACCGAGCAGATCCGCTCGATCGCCTCCGAGCAGTCGCTGCGGATTGCCGCCGGCGAGCCGCTGGTCCCGGCGGGACCGGCCGTCGGCGAGCAGCGCGACCGCGCGTCGCACGTACTGCTCGACCGCGTCGCCGAGTACGTGATGCTCGGCGCCATCGCCACCATGCGCGGCAACGACGGAGGTCCGGAGATGCTGGCGCTGGCGCGGATGGCCTGCGACGTGCCCGACGGCATCGACGACGCGCCCGTGTTCGCCGCGGTCCGCTCGCTGCTGGACGTCTTCGACGAGCTCACCGCCGCCGAGCCCGAGAATCGCCGCCGCCTGGCCTTCCTCATTCTGGCCGCGAGCGTCGCCCGCACGCCCGACGTGCCGGTGCCGCCGGTCTAAGGCGCCGGCGCCGCGGGTGCGCCGGGCGCGTTGCGCTCCCAGATGAGGCGCAGGCCGGTCAGCGTCAGCAGGTCGTCGACCTCGTCGATGGTGGCCCGCGCGAACGGCACCACCACCTGCGCCAGGCCACCGGTGGCGATGACCGGCGTGTCCTCCCCCAGCTCCTGACGCAGCCTCCCGACGATGCCCTCGACCTGGCCGGCGAAGCCGTAGGCGATCCCGCTGCGGATGGCCTCTACCGTCGACTTGCCGATCAGCGCGCGGGGCTCCAGCAGCTCGACCTTGGGCAGCTTGGCCGCGCGCTCGTAGAGGGCGTCGAGCGAGATCTCGGCTCCCGGGGTGATGATCCCGCCCAGGTACTCGCCCAGGTCGGAGACCGCGTCGTAGGTGATGGCGGTTCCAAAGTCCACCACCACGCAGGCGCGGCCGAAGCGGGCGAAGGCGGCGATCGCGTTGACGAGCCGGTCGGCGCCCACCTCGCGGGGGTTGTCGATCCGGATCGGCATCCCCGTCCGGATCGCGGGGCCGACGTTGAGCATCTCATGATCGAGGTAGCGGCCCGACATCGTCGTCCACTCCTGCGAGAGCTGGGGCACGGTGGAGGACACGATCGAGCGGTCGATGTCAGTGAAACCCAGGCCTCGCAGGCCGAGCAGGTTGGCCAGCGCCGCCCCGAGCTCGTCGCTGGTCGACTCGCGCACGGTGGAAAACCGCCAGTGCTCGGCGATCACGTCCTCGCCGTCGCGGTAGACGCCGAAGTGAGTCTGGGTGTTGCCGACGTCGACGACGAGGAGCATGAGCGCACTCAATTACAGCAACGGCGGCCCGACGCGGCGGACTGCCTGGGCGGGTGGGGATTGGTTCTGCCCGCCCAGGGCCGCCAGCGTGTCGGCCAGCCGCTGGCCGGAGGGCAGAGCGAGCTCCGGATCGAGCTCGAGCAGCGGCACGAGCACGAAGCGCCGCGACCCGGTCTCGGCATGCGGGAGGGTGAGCCGCTCGGAGCTGTACTCAACGTCGTCGAGCAACAGCAGGTCGACATCGATCACCCGGGGACCGTGGCGGGCTCCGCCGGCGGCGCGACCCACCTCGCGCTCCACCGCCTTGCAGGCGTCGAGAAGGTCCTCCGGGCCCAGGTCGGTCTCGATGCGCACGCAGGCGTTGAGGAAATCCGGCTGGTCGAGCACCAGCCCGACCGGCTCGGTCTCATACAGCGACGAGCAGGCCTTCACCGGCACCCCGTGCCGGGGCAGTGCCGCAATGGCCGCCGCCAGATGCGCGCGGGTGTCGCCGATGTTGGAGCCGAGGCCCAGGTAGCCCGTGGCGGCGCTCACTGAGACTGTCCCGGCCCGGGGTCCGTTTCAACCGTCGGTCTCGCGCCACACCTCGACCGAGACCTCGGTCACCGGCAGCGCCATCGGCGGCTCGGGCTTGGCGGCCTTGACCCACACCGCGTGCGTCTCATATTGCTCGAGCAGCCGGTCGGCGATGGCCGTGCACAGGCGCTCCAGCGTCTTGTAGGAGCGCTGCTGGGCGACGAGGTTGGCCATGTCGCAGACCTGGGCGTAGTCGACGGTGTCCTCGATGCGGTCGGTGAGGGTGGCGTCGCACTCGCCCACGTCGATGCGGATGTCGAGGAGCAGCCGCTGCCCCACTTCGCGCTCGGCCGCCGTCACGCCGACATGAGTGAACAGCGAGAGGCCGGAGATCTCGATCGTGACTTCGGGCTCGGCGCCCTCGTCATCGTCGTCTACGTCGTCAGCGTCCTCGTCGTACTCGTCGTCGGGGTCGTCGGCCATCGGCGTCGCACCGTAGCACCCGCTATGACCAGCGCGTCTCGAACGGGAGCCACGTCGTGGACGCGAAACACCCGCGCGCCGCGCTCGTAGGCGAGCACGTTGGTGGCGATCGTCGCGGCCAGGCGGTCCTCGACGGAGCGGCCGGTGACGCGTCCCAGAAACGACTTGCGGCTGGTCCCGATCACCACCGGGCGTCCGAGGGCCACCAGTTCGTCCAAGCGAGCCAGAAGCTCGAGGTTGTGCTCGGCGGTCTTGCCGAAGCCGATCCCGGGATCGAGCAGGATCTTCTCCTCGGCCACGCCCGCGGCGATGGCAAAGGCCATCCGCTCCTCCAGGAACGCCTTGATGTCGGAGACCACGTCGTCGTAGCGCGGGTCGACCTGCATCGTGCGCGGCTCGCCCAGCATGTGCATGAGGCAGCAGTCGACGCCCCGCTCCGCCACGAGCCCGGCCATCGCCGGGTCGCCGCGCAGCGCAGTCACGTCGTTGACGAGCGTCGCGCCGGCGTCCAGCGCGCGGGCGGCGACGGCGGCCTTGGAGGTGTCAATCGAGATCCGGGCGCTGACGCTGCGCTCGCCCAGCCCCTCGATCACCGGCAGCACGCGGCCAAGCTCGGCGGCCGCGTCGACGGGCTCGGCGCCCGGACGGGTCGACTCGCCGCCGATGTCGAGGATCTCCGCGCCCTCGGCGTCGAGCTCCACGCCATGGGCGATGGCGGCGCCGGGGTCCGCGTAGAGGCCGCCATCCGAGAATGAGTCCGGGGTCACGTTGACGACCCCCATCACGGTGAAATCCGCTGCGTTGCCGGGCGTCACGCGCGCTACTCCTCGTCGGGCCAGCGACCGGTCCTGTCGAAGTACTGGCGGGCCCGCTCCTCGTCTTCGCGCTCCTCGTTGGAGCGGACGCTGAGCCGGTACATCCAGTTGAGCATCCATACGATCAGCGCGACCAGCAGGAGCGAGACGCCCGCCGCCGACTCCAGCGAGCGGGTGTTGGCCAGGTTCGAGTAGCTGCCGTGCCCGATGACGATGAGCACCAGGCCCGCGACCACGATGGCCAGCGGGAGCCACACGCGGGTGGCCGCGAGCCAGAAGCCGGATGTTCGGCTGCGATCGGGAGTCACGCCCGCCACGTTACCCCTCCCGGGTGCCGATGCCCGGGCACCGCGATCGTGGCCGAGACGTGAACGGCGACGGCGTGATGACGCGACCGACCTCGGCGAGCGGTATACATCCGCCGCGATGCCGTCAGAACATTCACACTCCTCACCGCGCCGGGACACCCTGACCCGCCGCTCACTGCTGGGCGCCGCCGCGGCGGGCGCCACCGCGATCGCCTACGGGCGCGTGCCCGCCTGGGCCAAGCCGGCCGCCGTCGCCGCCGGGGTCCGCCGCCCCGACAGCCTGCCCTTCCCGCACATGCGCGCGGGGACCGAGAGCATGCCTCAGATCAAGCACGTGGTCGTGCTGATGATGGAGAACCACTCCTTCGACAACCTGCTCGGCATGGTCCCCCACCGGGTCCCGGGCCGCACGAACATCGACGGCTTCACGCTCAAGAACGGGATGCCCGTCGAGGTCAACCTCGACGCAACGGGCGCGGCCGTGCCCGCGCGGGAGATGTCCTCCCCGTGCCAGCTCGTCGGCCACCCGGGCCAGGACTGGAACGCCTCTCACCTGTCGTGGGACAGCGGGCGCAACGACGGCTTCGTCAAGGCGTCGGGGCCGGTGGCGATGAGCTTCTGGGACAACGGCGACCTGCCCTTCACCTACTCGATGGTGCGCCACTTCCCGGTGGGCAACCGTTACTTCTGCTCGGCGCTGGCCCAGACCTACCCCAACCGCCGCTTCCTGTTCTGCGGCACCAGTTCGGGCCTGGTAGCCACCAATAGCCAGTCCTTCTCGACGCCGGCCGCCAACGGCACCATCTTCGACCGGCTGGACCAGCACCACATCGAGTGGGCCAACTATTTCCAGGAGATCCCCAGCCCCCTCATCGTCCCCGGCTGGTTCACCCCGGCGCGCAAGAAGCGCGTGCAGAAGATCCACAAGTTCTTCGCGCACGCGAAGGCGGGCAAGCTGCCCGCGTTCACCTTCCTGGACCCCGACTACAACACGACCTCCGAGGAGAACCCCCAAGACGTGCAGGTGGGCGAGCGGTTCGTGGCCAAGGTGGTCGACGCGCTGTTGCACTCCCCCGCATGGGCAGACACGGCGCTCTTCCTCACCTATGACGAGCACGGCGGCTACTACGACCACGTCCCGCCGCCCCGGGCCATCGCGCCCGACAACATCGCCCCCATCCCCGTCCCGGGTCAGGCTCCGCTGCTGCCCGGCGCCTTTGACCGGCTCGGCTTCCGCGTCCCGACGGTGGTCGTCTCGCCGTGGGCGCGGGCCAAGTACGTCTCGAACATCGTCCAGGACCACACGTCGATCACGGCGTTCATCGAACGCAAGTGGAACCTGCCGGCAATGACCTTCCGCGACGCCAACGCGCATCCGATGACCGACTACTTCGACTTCCGCGCGCCCGCGTTCGCCGAGCCGCCGAAGCTCGCGGCGGCGCCGGCGCTGGCCCACGGACTTGGCCAGTGCCACGCCGCCGGGCTCAACCCGCCCTTGCCGTAATGGCGCGCGGCTGGTGCACGGCCGTGGTGGTCGCGTCGCTGGCGTGCCTGCTGTGGCCGGCTCCGGCCGCGCTCGCGCGTGCTCGCCATCGCGCGCCCACCGTCATCCCGGTGCCGGCACTTCAGCTCGATCAGCCGATGCGGGTGTACCGCGCGTACGTCCGAGGGTCGTTGGGCACGCTTCAGGCACAGCTGAGTGGACTGAGCGCCCGCTTGGGCATTGGCGACGTCGCCGGCGCTCAGGCGGCGTGGCTGGCCGCGCATCTGACCTGGCTGCGGATCGGGCAGGACGACGGCGCCTA
>DASXCN010000666.1:0-2099 GCA_036491155.1 Solirubrobacteraceae bacterium
GTGGCCCTCGTGCCATGCCGGCACCGCGGTGTTGGCGATGAGCGCGGCGGTGTAGGAGGCGACGGCGGTTCCCAGCAGGCCGGCGCCGGCTCCCGCTGCCCGTCCGGCGCGCGGCGCGATCCCGGTCAGCTCGCTGACCGAGCTGGCCATGTTGAGCGGGGCGTAGGCGGAGACGATCCAGGTGCCGACGCTCATCGGCGAGGTCGGTTTGAACATCCGCAGCATGTTGATGAAGCGGGCGGGACGCCCCAGGTCGTGGATGAGCGCGACCAGCGAGGCCCCGATGGCGGCGGTCGCGCACAGCTTGGCGCGCCTCGCCAGCCGTGGCCGGCCGGTGAGGTCGGCGCCCGCGGCCAGCAGCGAGGACCCGCCGGCCAGCCCTCCGGCGAACAGGTAGCCGGCGATGTCGCGTTCGGCCCACACCGGCGGGTTGATGATTGGGCGGCCGTAGTAGGAGCGTGCCGCCCCGGGGTCCGTCGCCGGGCTCGCTCCGGGAGACGCGGCGGCGGCGGCGTTCATCGGCCGGCTCCGGCGAAGGCGGCCACCGCGCCGGCCAGCATCGCCCCCGCCGCGATCCCAACCCGCTTCCACATCGCCGGCAGGTCGCGCGTGGTGACCACCGGGTCGGGCGGCAGCCCGTAGACCTCGGGCTCGTCGAGCAGCAGGAAGAAGGCACCGTCGCCGCCGACGCCGTCGTCGGGGTCGTGGCCGTACAGCCGCGCCTGCTCCACCCCGGCCTCGTGCAGCTGCTCCACACGCCGGCCGGCCCGGGCGCGCAGCACCTCCAGCTCGCCGAACTGGATCGAATCGGTGGGGCACGCCTTGGCACACGCCGGCTCTTGCCCCACCTCCAGGCGGTCGTAGCAGAGCGTGCACTTGAAGATGCGCCCGTCCTCTTCGCGCTTGTCCAGCACGCCGTACGGGCAGGCGGGGACGCAGTAGCCACAGCCGTTGCACACGTCGGGCTGCACCACCACGGTGCCGAACTCGGTCCGGAAGATCGCACCGGTGGGACACACGTCCAGGCAGGCGGCGTGGGTGCAGTGCTTGCACACGTCTGAGGACATCAGCCAGCGGAAGTCGTCGTCCTCACGCTGGAAGTTCGTGACGTGGCCACCCAGCGGGGCGCGCTGCTCGATGAAGGCGACGTGGCGCCAGGTGTCGGCGCCCAGCCCCTGCGAGTTGTCGTGCGACCAGCCGGTCCAGTTCAGGCCGTCCTCGGGGACGTTGTTCCACTCCTTACACGCCACCTCGCACGCCTTGCATCCGATGCACACCGAGGTGTCGGTGAAGAAGCCCATCCGGGGCGGCGCGTCCTCGTAGCCGGCTTCGGTGGCGGGATCGCCGCCACGGAGCATGACGTTGAGCAGGCCGCCGTCGCTCATGGCGCCATGCCGGTCGTGGCCGTGATCCCGGCCCGCTCGCGGTAGGAGCGCACCAACGCCTCGCGCTCGGGGCCGCGCGGGCGCCGGCCGGGCTGAACGTCGACGGTCAGCACTTTGACCTCCTGGATGTGAGAGCTCGGATCGAGTGACATCGCCGACAGCTCGTTCATCGAATCCCCGCGCGCGTAGCCGTTGGGACCCCAGTGATAGGGCATCCCAACCTGATGCACCGTCCGGCCGTCGACCTGGAGCGGGGTCATGCGATCAGTGACCATGACCCTGGCCTCCACCACCCCGCGCGCGCTCACGATCGTCGCCCACTGCGCGTGCTCGAGCCCGCGCTCGGCGGCCAACTCCGGCGAGACCTCCACGAAGAACTCTGGCTGCAGCTCGGACAGATAGGGCGTCCAGCGCGACATGCCGCCGGCGGTGAAGTGCTCCGTCAGGCGGTAGGTGGTGGCCACGATTCCAAACACGTCTGCCCCGGCCGCGTCGGGATCGGGGTGGTAGCGGTTGTTCTCGTGCTCGTAGACCTGGCGTGAGGGGTTGCGCTGCTGACGGTGCATCAGGTTCCGCACCGGGGAGTCCTGCGGCTCATAGTGGGTCGGGAGCGGACCTTCGGCCACGCCCGCGGGCGCGTACAACCACCCTCGTCCATCTGCCTGCATGATGAACGGGTCGGTGCCCGAGATCGCCTCGGGTCCTCGAGCGCCG
>DASXCN010000667.1:0-3111 GCA_036491155.1 Solirubrobacteraceae bacterium
AGACAGGACGAGGGTGCGATGAGCCGTCTCCCACTGCTCGCCGGTGAAGCTCAGCGGGTCGGCGTTGGCCGGCGGGCCGCCCGTGTTGGTGACCAGGATCTCCACCGGGCCCGCCGCATCGTCCACTCGCTCCAGCAGCCCTGCCGCGCCGTCGAGGTCGGCGCTGTCCCACGCGAACCCCGCCACGGCGCCGATCTCCTTGGCCACCCCCGCAATGCGCTCGGCGTGGCGGGAGGTGATGACCACGCGCGCGCCCTCGGCCACCAGCACCTCGGCCACCGCGCGGCCGATGCCCTGGCTGGCGCCACCGACGAGCGCCACACGATCCTGGATGCCGAGATCCACGCACGGCAGCCTATCTCGCGGCGCTGCCGTGCTACGCCTGCCTAGCCGGGGATGTGATGCCTCCGCGCCAGGAGCTCGGCCAGCGGCCGGGTATTGAGCACGTCGGCCGCGGTCGCCCAGCCGCGCCGCGCCGTGGCCACGGAGAACACCATGTTGGCCAGCCCTTTGGTGGAGTGCGCGTCGGTGGAGCACACCAGCATCAGGCCCGCGTGCACGGCATCGCGCGCGTGCTCGCCGGAGAGATCCAGGCGCAGCGGCAGGCCGTTGACCTCGAGCGCCACGTCATGCTCGAGCGCGGTCGCATACACCTGCTCGAGGTCGAGCGCGTTCTCGGGCCGCCGGTTGATGTAGCGCCCGGTGGGATGACTGAGACAGCGGACGTACGGGTTGCGCACCGCTTCGAGCACTCGCTTGGTCATCTCCCGTCGCGGCATGCGCTGGCCGGCGTGGACACTGGCCTGGACCCAGTCGAGCTCGGCGAGCACCGCGTCGGGGAGGTCCAGCCGCCCGTCGGGGAGGATGTCGCACTCGATCCCGCGCAGCACGCGGAAGGGAGCCAGTGCCGCGTTCGCAGCGGCGATCTCCTCGCCCTGGCGGCGAACGTCGTCGCCGGTCAGCCCGCGCACCGCCCCCACCGCCGGCGTGTGGTCGCAGATGGCCAGGTACTCATAGCCCCGGTCGCGGGCCGCGCGACCCATCTCCTGCACCGTCTGGCGGCCGTCTGACCACGTCGTGTGGGAGTGCAGGTCGCCGCGGATCTGTCCCAGCCCCACCAGCGCCGGGGGCTCGCCGTCAAACGGCGCCTCCCGCAGTTCGGGCGGGCACCACGACACGCCCAGCGCGGCATAGAGCGCTGTCTCATCGGGCGCATCGGGCAGCGGCTCGAGTGCGGCGACGTAGCCCGCCGTGCCGGTGGCACGCACCAGCGCGGTGCCAAATGCCGCCGCCGGGGCGACGACGAGCCTGATGGCGACCCCCTCGACGGTGACGCCGACCGCCTGGCGCTCGTCCTGACCGAGCACCGCGACGATCTGGGGCAGCTGCGCGAAAGCCTCGAGGATGGGCGCCGCCTTCGGTGCCGGGCACACCACGGCCAGGTCATGGCATTCGTCGCGCCAGCGCCGCACGTCACCGGCGGCCTCGCCGCCCAGCGACTCGGCGATGGCATGGACCAGCTCCCACGCGCGGTTGAGCAGCAACCCGCGGGCGGGCGCCGGCTCGGGGTCGGCCTCGCGGGCCAGCGCGCCGAGCAGCCGCGTCTCTGTCTTCTCGCCGATGCCCGGCACGTCGCGCAGCCGTCCCGCGGCCGCCGCCTCGCGCAACTCAGCGGCGGTCCGGATGTCCAGTGCCCGGGCGATCTGGATCGACCGCTGCGCACTCAGCCCCAGGTAGCGGCCCAGCCCCACCAGCTCGGGGGAGAGCTCGCGCTCGAGCTCGGCCAGCTCGGCGATCTCTCCCGTCTGCACCAGCTCGCGCAGGCGCGCCTCGATGCTGCTGCCGATCCCACGCAGCTGGCGCACGCGACCGTCGGCCACCAGCTCGGCCACAGGCAGCGGGGCCGCGCGGATGGTCTCGGCAGCACGGCGGTAGGCGCGGATCGTGTACGGGTTGGCCTCCGACAGCTCCAGCAGCGTCGCGAACGCGTCGAGGCGTTCGGCGATCGTGCGGTTGTCCACCGTCGCAGTGTGACGGTACGGTTCGCCAGACCGTGAGCGAACACAACGACACCGGCTCGTGGTTCCCGGTCCCCGACGAGAGCGAGCTGCCCGGCGACCTGCAGAAGCTGTTCGGCAAGGCGCGCGACCGCCTGGGCTTCGTGCCCAACGTGTTCCGCGTCTACGCCTTTCGCCCGCAACGGCTGAGCGCCTGGTTCACGCACTTCCGCCAGCTCCACGAACCCTCGGAGCACCTGAGCGCCGCCGATCGGGAGATGATCGCGGTCGTCGTGAGCTCCGCCAATGGATGCCTGTACTGCCTGGTCGCGCACGGCGCGGCGCTGCGTGAGGCGCTCGGCGACCCGGTGCTGGGCGAGCGCATCTCCTACGACTGGCGCCGGGCCGACCTCGACGCGCGCCGGGCCGCCATCTGCGCTTACGCCGAGAAGCTCACCCTGCGGCCGCGCGAGGTGACGCGTGAGGACCTGCAGACGCTGCTCGACGCCGGCCTGACGCTCGAGGAGGCGTGGGACGTGGCCGAGATCGCCGCCATGTACAACCTGACCAACCGGATGGCCATGGCCACCAACATGCTCCCCAACGAGGAGTACAGCAGCCAGGCCCGACCGGGCTGACGCGGCCTGCGTCGCGCCCAGCGGCGTCACTCAGCTCGGCAAGCCGCAGGTCGTCAGCCCGCGCTCGGGTCCGAAGTGGTCACGGCGTGCGGATTGCCCACGGCGTTGCCGTTGCCGTTCCCGCCCGCGTGGATGACCCCGTTGCCGTTGCCGTTCCCGTTCCCGACGCCGCCGTTGCCATTGCCGACCCCGTATGCGTTCCCGTTCCCATTGCCGCTGCCCGGCGGAGTGGATGTGGCGGTGATGGTCGGCGTCGACGTGGTCGTCGGCGCGGTCGTGCTCGTCGGCGCGGTCGTGCTCGTCGGCGCCGTCGTGCTCGTCGGCGCCGTCGTGGTCGTCGGCGCCGTGCTAGTGGGTGTGGTCCGCGTCGTGGTGGTGGCCGGCGGCGAGCCCGACCCGTGGTCCTTTGTGGACGTGTCGGCGCTGCCGCCGCTCGTGGCCGTGCCGGAGTCCGTCGGGGTCGTGGTGGTGGGCCT
>DASXCN010000668.1:0-8089 GCA_036491155.1 Solirubrobacteraceae bacterium
AAAGCCGCCGCCGATGTCGTTGCAGACGACGCGGATCATGTGCTCAGCCAGGCCGGCGACGTGGGCGTAGACCGTGCGGTGCACGTTGGGCGCCTGGTTGCCGTTGTAGAGGTTGAGCTGCCCGGTCTCGGGGTTGAAGTCCGCGATCATGCCGCAGGTCTCCAACGGCGCCGGGTGACAGCGCGGGTAGATGATGTCCCGGGTGGCGATCACGTCGGCTTCGGCGAAGACGCGATCGGTCGCCTGATCGTCGCCGGCCTCCCACGTCGCCGAGGCCAGGTTATCGGTCTGGCCGTCCTTGTCGTCGCGGATGAGCGGCGCGTCGGGATCCAGTGCCCTGCGGGCGTCGACCACCGCGGGCAGCGGCTCGTAGTCGACCTCGATGAGCGGCAGCGCGTCGCGCGCGATGTACTCGTCGGTGGCGATGACGAACGCCACTTCCTGGCCCTGGAAGCGGACCTTGTCGCCGGCCAGGACCGCCTGGGTGTCGTAGGAGATCGTCGGCATCCAGGCCAGGCCGAGGGTCTCGAGGTCCTTGGCCGTGATCACCGCTGCCACGCCCGGTAGTGCGAGCGCCGCCGAGGTGTCGATCGAGTTGATCCGGGCGTGCGCGTAGGGGCTGCGCAGCACCGCGCCGTGCACCATCCCGGGCAGGCGGATGTCGTCCAGGTAGGTGCCCTTGCCGCGGATGAACCGCGCGTCCTCCTTGCGCTTGAGGCGACCGAATCCGATCGGCCGCTCCTGACCGGGACTCGGAAGATTCTGCTCAGTGACGGCCATGCCTACACCTCCTGTCCCTGTCGGTTTGCGGCCTCGTGCTCGGCCGCCCAGCGAACTGCGCCCACGATGTTCTTGTAGCCCGTGCAGCGGCAGATCGCGCCGGAGATGGCGGTGCGGATCTCGTGCTCTGACGGAATCGGATCCCCACCCGCCCGCCCCCGAGCCGCCATCTCGTCCAGCAGCGCGCGCGTGGTCATCAGCATCCCGGGGGTGCAGAAGCCGCAGTGCAGCGCGTGCATCTCGTGAAAGCCCACCTGGATCGGGTCGAGCTTGCCGTCGACCTCCAGCGACTCCACCGTGCGGATATCGTGGCCCTCGCACATCACCGCCAGCGTGGTGCACGACTTCACCGGCTTGCCGTCCATCTGGACCACGCACGCGCCGCAGTTGGAGGTGTCACACCCCCAATGGGTCCCGGTGAGCCCCGGCGTGTCCCGGATGAAGTGCACGAGCAGCGTGCGCGGCTCGACCTCCCGGGACACATCCTGTCCGTTGATGTTCAGCGTCACTTGCATCCGTGTCATGCCTCCTGTTGCAACGCGCGGGCGGTGGCTCTGCGCAGTGCCCGCGTGGTCAGCACGCCGGCGAGATGTCGCTTGTAGTCGACCGGTCCGCGGCCGTCGGGGGAGGGCGAGCAGTCCTCGGAGGCGATCTGGCCGGCCTGCGCGAACAGCTCCTCAGAGGGTGTCTGGCCCTTGAGCAGTTCCTCGACTCGGGTGACATCGACCGTGGTCGGCCCGACCGCGCTCAGCGCCACGCCCACGTCGGCGATGGTCCCGCCGTCGATCCACACCGCGGCCGAGGCGGCAGCGATGGCAAAGTCGCCGGCCCGGCGCTCCACCTTCTCGTGGGCGCTGCCCGCGGCCGACCTGACCGGGATCCTGACCTCGGTCAGCATCTCGCCGTCGCCGACAGCGGTCACATAGGGCCCAACGTGAAACGCGCGCATGTTGACCACGCGCTCGCCGTCGCTCCCGCGGATCACGACATCCGCCTTGAGCGCGGCGCACACGGCGGAGAGGTCCTCTCCGGGGTCGGCCTGGCACAACGACCCGCCGATGGTGCCGCGGTTGCGGACGACCGGGTCGGCGATGACGATCTCCGCGTCGGCGAAGATCGGGAAGCGCCTGGCCAGTACGTCTGACTGCAACAGTTCGACGTGCCGAGTGAGCGCGCCGACACGGACCTCGTCGGCGAACTCCCGGATGTAGGAGAGCTCACCCAGGTCGTTGATGTCGATGAGATGCTCGGGCTGGGCCAGGCGCAGCTTCATCATCGGCAGCAGCGAATGGCCGCCGGCGATGATGCGCGCCTCGCCGTCATGCTCCACCAGTGACGCGATCGCGCGCTCGACGCTGCTCGCGCGCTCGTAGGTGAACGGTGCAGGGGTCTGCATGGCCCTCAGCTCCTTTCCGGCGACGACGCCGGCAGCTTGCGCCGGGGACCGCCGACCTCTTCTGCGGGGTCGTACTGCACCGGCGAGTCGGTCCCGATCACCGGCGAGCGGGGCAGCGCCTTGGCATGCAGTGCCCGTCCGTCGGGGTACAGGGTCCGCGCGGCGCTGGAGCCGTAGGCCGGGTTGCGCAGCGCCGGGCCGTTGGGAGAGACGGCGGCGATCGGAGCCTCCCGGCCCAGCCGCGCCAGCGTCAGCGTGCCGCGCGTGTAGACCTCGGCGATGCGCGGCGCCTTCACCGTCTCTGACTCCGGGAAGTTGCGCAGGCCCGCCGCGGCCGCGCCGGGGTACAGCCCGTCGATCAGCCCGACCGCCTCGATGAGGCCGGCCTTCTTGACCAGCAGCCCCTCGAGCAGGTCAACGCCCGCGTCGAGGTTGGCGTTGATGTCCGCCACCACCGGGGCGACGGGCTCGCTCTTGGCGATGATCTCCCCGACGGCGCCGATCGCGTCGTCGAGGCCCGCGGTGATCTTGCGCAGCGCCAGGATGGTGGCGAGCAGGTAGACGACGATCGTCGCCACGATGAGGACGACGGCGATGATCATCACCACTCCGGCAGCGGGCATCAGCGTCACGCTCCTTCCGCGTCGTCGAGGATCACGTCAAGGGAGCCGCCGTAGTTGGCGGCCGATTGGATCGTCTTGACCACCTCAGACTGGGTGGTGAGCAGCAGCGGCACCGCATCCAGGTCGGCTGACCCGGCGTGTGCGGCGGCGGCGATGCGGTCCACGCTGGGGACGATCGAGGTGGCCGCTCCAAGCACCCCGCGCAGGAGATAGATGACCACGGGGAGCAGGACCACCAGGAGGATCACGTCCCCAATCCATTCGAGGGTCATGAGGGCCTCCTCTCGGCGACGATCGCAGCCTTGGCGGCGATCCCCGGCAGAGCGCTGGTGATGATCGCGAACTTGTCATTGATCGCCTCCACCGCCGGCTTGAGGGGCGCGAGGTGGCCGGACTCGACGCCCTCCAGCGCGTCGGCGAGCGTGGCCAGGGTCGTGGAGGTCGACGCAAGGCTGGCCCGAATGATCAGGAGCGCTCCGGCCAGCACCACGACGATGACCAGGGCCAGGATCACGCTGAGCACGGTCAGGGTGGTGGAGCTCATGCCGGCACCCCCCCGTAGCCGTCGGTGAGGGCGTTCATGTAGCTGTCCTGGATGATGGCCTCGTCGATGATCTGGCCGAGCACCGGCGCGGTCGCCTCCAACTGCGGGATGTTGGCGGTGTTGGCGGCGACCTTGCCGGCCACCTCCAGCAGCGCCGTGGCCGACTTGTCGATGTCCTGAACCGTGCGGATGAGCACTGCGAGCAGCGCGGCGACGGCGAGCGCAGCGACGAGCCCGATGACGAGCCCGATGCCCCATGCTCCGTGGTTGGTGAGGGCGAAGAGCGTCATTTGCCCACCGCCACCTTGCGCAGTGCCCGGGCCGAGTGCAGGATCCGCACGCCCGAGTCGTTGATCTGCCCGATGCCGCTCAGCGCGTCGGTCTGGGCACGCACGACCTCGACGCCCCGCACGGCGCCCGCGGCCTGCTTGGCGATCCGCATGGCTAGGACGACGATGGTGATGACGATCGCCGCGGCGACGATCACCACCACGACGCCCAGGATCAGCCCGATGGTCCACCCGCTTGAAGCCCCTATAGCGATGGGCACTTCACACCTCCTCCTCCGTGTTACGCACTCTCTCTCGCTCCGCCGCCCAGCGGATCGACCGCACGATCGTCGTGTAGCCCGTGCAGCGGCAGATCTGGCCGGAGATCGCCTCGCGGATCTCCTCGTCTGACAATTCCTCGAGCGTGCCCGCGCCGGCCCGGCGGTCCAGCAGCGCCCGGGCGGTGAGCATCATGCCCGGCGTGCAGAACCCGCATTGGAGCCCGTGCTCGTGCCGGAAGCCCTCCTGGACGGGGTCCAGCCGGCCGTCGACCTCAAGGCCCTCGACCGTACGTATCTGATGGCCGGCGGCGGTGGCCGCCAGCACCGTGCACGACTTCACCGGGTCGCCGTCCATGAGAACGACACACGTTCCGCAATTGGACGTATCGCACCCCCAATGGGTTCCGGTCAACCCCAGCTCGTCACGCAGGAAGTGGACGAGCAGCAGCCGCGGCTCGACCTGGCGGGTGTGCTCGGCTCCGTTGACGGCGACGGTCACCTGCATCACCTCGCCGGCTCCGCCTGCGCCCGCGCCGCCGCACGCTCCAGCGCGCGGATGGTCAGGACCCCGGACACGTGGCGCTTGTACTCCACCGAGCCGCGCTGGTCGGCGGCCGGCGAGCAGGCGGCAGCGGCAGCCGCGCCCGCGCGCTGGAACACCTCCGGCGTCGGCTCGTGACCGATGAGCTCGTCGCGGGCCTGCGCGCACGCGATGTCGGCTCCGACGGCGGCCAGCGCCACGCCGGCTTCGGCGATGCGCCCGTCGGCGTCGAGGGTCAGGGAGGCCCCGGCAGCGGCAACGGCCCAGTCGCCGACGCGGCGGTCGACCTTCTCGTAGGCGCTGCCTGAACGCGGCCGGAGCGGCACGCGGATCTCCAAGAGCATCTCGTCATCCTCGACCGCCGTCCGGTAGGGGCCGCGATGAAACTCGTCGATGTCGAGCACGCGGTCGCCGTCCAGGCCGCGCACGACCACCTGGGCGCCGATCGCCGAGCAGACGGCGCCGAGGTCCTCGGACGGATCGGCCTGGCATAGCGCGCCCCCGATGGTCCCCCGGTTGCGGACGATGGGGTCAGCGATGACGCGCTCGGCGTCTGTGAAGATCGCGGCACGCTCGGCCAGGAGCTCTGACTCCAGCAACTCGCGATGGCGGGTCATGGCGCCGATGAGGATTTGCCGGGTGGGCGGAGCGGTTTCCCGGATGTAGCCCAGCTCGCCGGCCAGGCCGTCGATGTCGATGAGGTAGCCGGGGGTGGCCAGCCGCAGCTTCATCATCGGCAGCAGGGAGTGGCCCCCGGCCAGGATCCGGGCCTCGGGGCCGAACTGGCGCAGCAGCTCGAGCGCGTGCTCGACGCTGGTTGCGCGCTCGTATTCAAACGGTGCCGGGACCTGCACTTAGTCCTGTCGCCTGCGGTCCTTGCGGCTGCGCCGTCGCGGCAGACGGCGCGGGGGCCTTCTCTCCATGGCTAGCATTCTCCGGGCACGCGGGGCTCCGCGCAACTCTGAGTTAAGTGATCGCTTAGGCCAACCGCCAAATGACCCTCGCCCAGCTGCAGTCGTTTGTGCTGGTGGCGCGCCTGGGCTCGGTGAAGGCCGCCGCCGCAGAGCTCGGCGTCACCGAGCCCGCCGTGTCGGTGGCGGTGGCCGCGCTGCGCAAGGAGCTGGGCGACGAGCTGTTTGTGCGCAGCGGCCGTGGAATCGCGCTCACTCCCGGGGGCCGCCGGCTGGCTGCGCTGGCGTCCGAGATCCTCGGTCTGGCCGAGCAGGCGCGCCGCTCGGTGCACGACTCGCCGGGGCAGCCGCGGCTCATGCAGGTGGCGGTGACCAGTGTGGTGGCCGAGCATGTCGGGCCCCTCGTCGATGCCTTCACGGCCCGCGAGCCGGGGCTGGAGGTCGCCATCGAGACGGTGGCCGGCGCGTCGATGGCCGAGCTTCTCGAGCATCGCCGCGCTGACATCGCGCTCGGGCCCGGGCCCCCGCCCGAGCGCGCCGCCACCGTGGCCACCGTGCCGTTCCTGCGCTGTCGCCTCATCGTGGTGGCCGCCCCGGGACATCGCCTGGCGGGGCGCACCGACATCCCGCCGACGGAGCTGGCCGGCGAGCGGTGGCTGCTGGGCCCGCCCGACCTGGATCCGACCACGGGCGCCGGGCTGCTGTTCGCGCGGGCCGGGCTGGACCCCGCCGACGTCGTCGGCTACACCTCGCACGCGGCGGCGGTCGCTGCGGCGGCGGCGGGCGACGGAGTGGTCCTCACGCTCGCCCACACGGTCATCGAGGAGCTGCGCCGCAGAGCGCTGACCCGGATCGACATGCGCGGCACCCCCATGCTCGAGATGTGGCATGCCTCGACGCTGGGCTTCGGGCGAGCGCTGCCCGCGGCCCTGGCCCTGCAGCGCTTCGCCACCAGCCCGGAGGCGACCCAGGCGATCTCGACCGGGCGGGCCGGGACGGCGTCCTCACGGGCCCGGCCGCGCCCGCACGTCACGCTGTGGAGCTCGGTAGCTGCCGGCCTGCAGTCCGGCGGTGAGCCCAGCTGATCCGTGTCGAGCGGATTTTGCGACAGTTAGGGATGCCGCACACCTGTCGCCGCGCCCCAGAGGAGAACCGATGACCGAGAGCACCCGTGCGATTGCCGCCACCGTCGCCGCCCTGCCCAGCTCCGCGGCGCGGCGCTATGGCGACCACCTGGCGGCCCGCCATCGCGTCGACGACGAGTGGCGCGAGCTCACCTACACCGAGATCGTGGGCGCCATCGAGGAGGTGGGGCTGGGCCTCGCCGAGCTGGGCATCGAGCCCGGCGACCGCGTCGGCGTGCTGGCCGACACGCGCGTGGAGTGGACGGTGGCCAGCTACGGCATCTCGGTCGCCGGCGGTGTGGTCGTGCCGGTGTACCCCACCAACTCGGCGCGGGAGTGCGCGTGGGTGCTGGGCAACTCCGGGGCCAAGGCGGTGGTGTGCGAGAACGCGGCCCAGGTGGCCAAGGTCGGGCAGGTCCGCGAGGAGCTGCCCGAGCTGGGCACCGTGGTGGCGATCGAGGGTGAGGCGGGCGACATGTCGCTCGACGCGCTGCGCGAGCGCGGACGCAGCCGCGACCGGGCCGAACTGGAGGGGCGCCAGTCCCAGGTGGCACCCGAGGATGCCTACACGATCATCTACACCTCAGGCACCACCGGCCCCCCGAAGGGCGTGGTGCTCACGCACGGCAACGCCATGGCGGTATGCGAGATGGTCGAGGAGCTCGAGTTCATCGAGCCCGACGAGACCACGTACCTGTTCCTGCCCCTGGCCCACGCCTTCGCGCTGACCGCTCAGCTCGCCTCCTTTGACCAGGGCACGGCGATCGTCTACTACGGCGGGGACACCAAGCAGATCCTCCCCGAGGTCATCGAGACCCACCCGAGCTACCTCCCGTCGGTGCCCCGGATCTTCGAGAAGCTCTACACCGCCGCGCTGAAGATGGCCCAAACGGGCTCTGAGGAGGATCGGGCCCGCTTCGAGCAGGCGGTCAAGATCGGCGGCGAGGTGCGGCGACGGCGCGACGGTGGCGAGGACGTGCCGGACGAGATGCAGCAGGCCTTTGACCGCTCCGAGGAGGCGCTGTACTCCCGTGTGCGCGGGCTGTTTGGCGGCAACATCCGGCGGGCGGTGACCGGCGCGGCGCCGATCGCCTCCGAGATCCTCGCCTTCTTCTACGCCTGCGGGATCCCGGTGCTCGAGGGCTGGGGCATGACCGAGACCACCGGCGTGGGGACGGTCTGCACGCTTGACCACTTCAAGTTCGGCACCGTGGGACGGGCGCTGCCCGGGGTCGAAATCCGCATCGCCGAGGAGGACGGCGAGATCCTGGCCCGCGGGCCCCACATCTTCCGCGAGTACTGGCGCAACCCCGAGGCGACGGCGGAGACCCTCGTGGACGGCTGGCTGCACACCGGCGACATCGGCTCGATCGACGCGGACGGCTACCTATCGATCACCGGGCGTAAGAAGGACATCATCATCACCGCCGGCGGCAAGAACCTGACGCCGTCCAACATCGAGAACGACCTCAAGCAGAGCCGCTTCATCTCCCAGGCGGTCATGCACGGCGACCGCCGGCCGTTCCCGGTGGCACTGATCACCCTCGACCCCGAGGAGATCCTGCCCTGGGCCAAGGAGAACGGCCTGCCCGAGGACCTCGAGGCCCTGTCGGACGCCGA
>DASXCN010000669.1:0-2207 GCA_036491155.1 Solirubrobacteraceae bacterium
GCCGAGCCAGCCGCCGTCACGCTCGCCCAGGATGAGCACCGCCGAGCCCGCGGTCAGCGCGCACAGAAAGGCGACTGCGATGCCGGCCACCAGGAGCAGGCCGAAGCCGCGCACCATCGGCACCGGGGAGAGCAGCAGCACCAGGAACCCGGTGGCAGTGGCCAGCGCCGCCGCGGCGATGGCCGGAGCCGACCGCGCCGCCGCCTGAGCCACCGCCCGGCTCGCCGAGAGCGGCTCGCCGCCCTCGCGCGCGGCGCTCACGCGCGCCTCCTGGGCGCGCGCTTGGAACTGGATCCCGTAGTCGACGCCGAGGCCGATGAGGATCGGCAGCACGGCCATCGAGGCCATCGTCAGGGTGGCGCCCAGCACCGCCAGCAGCCCGAAGGTGATGCCGGTGGCGGCCAGGGCCACCGCCAGGGGCAGCAGCCGGAAGCGGTTGCGGAAGACCAGGAGCAGGGTCGCGGCCATCACCAGCAGCGCCGCCACCAGGAGCCCGGCGATCGAGCCGGTGATCTGGCCCGCGAGGTCGTTGATGACGACCGGCACGCCGGTGATGGTGTAGGTGCCGTGGTACGCCGAGCGGAACATCGTCATGTGGACCGCCTGGCGGATCCACTTGATGGCGTTGGCCTGCTGGGCGTCGGACAGCGTCGAGCGCAGGCGGACCTGGATGAGCGCGGAGTCCTTGGTGGGGAACAGGTAGGAGAAGCGGGCCTTGGGCTGGTTGACGCCTCGCGTCTGGTCGAACACGATCTGCGGGATGAAGTTGGGGTCGTCGATGGACGGGATGCCGTTGAGCCCCGAGCTCACCGCCAGTTGCTCGAGCGACTGCAGCTGCGAGGAGTACTCGAGCCGGCCGGCCGAGGTCGCCTCCTGCAGCGCCTTCTGCTTGCTCATCCCCTCGCCGATGGCGAGCTGATAGGCCTTGGCCTCGGCCGCTTTGGTGGTCTGCGTGGCGGCGCCCACCTGGGCGCGGATCCCGGTGTTGACCGCGGCCACGGCACGGTTGAGGAAGGTCCCCGGGCCGTAGACGACCTGGGTGACGTGCGAGCGCATGATGTGCCCGCAGGGGCTGTTGGGGCCGCCATAGGCCGCGTGGGTGCCGGCCTTGACCGGCGTGAACGCCTGGACGCTGGCGTTGGCCACGACGTACTGGCCCGCCAGACAGGCCTCGAGCTGGGTCAGGGTGCCCAGGTCCTTGGTCTGCACCAGCTTGGGCAGCGACTCACGGATGAGGATGACGACCGCGTCGTCGCCGAAGTGGCGCTGGTCGTCGGCGGTCGCCTTGTAGCTGGCCGACGAGGAGCTCACGAAGGTGTCGATGCCGGCCGACGGTCGCAGCCCCAGTGCCAGCAGCCCGCCGCCGACAGCGAGCGCCAGCACGATGCCCACGGTGAGGATCGGGCGTCGCGCCGCGGCGCCGCACAGCCTTTCGAACATCCGCGCCCTCATCGCGCCGAGGCTACCCGGACTCGGGGAGAACCAGCGCTGCCAGGGGGTTGGTTCACGCGGCCGCGGAACCGGCCCTCTAGTCCATCGTCAGGGGGCCCTGCGACTCCCCGGAGAGGAACTGGCGGATGAACGGGTTGTCCGAGTTGAGCATGTCCTCGGCGGGCCCGGCCTCCACGATCCGGCCCCTCCACAGGACGTTGATGTAGTCCGCGACGCGCCGCGCGCTCATGATGTCGTGGGTGATGACGCAGAACGTCGGGAGGTGCTCCTTCTGGTTCTGCTTGGCCTCGTCCATCATGTCGCGGTGGATCTCGAGGATGAGCTCGCCCAGCAGGGCGGTGCGCACGGGGTCCAGACCGGAGTCGGGCTCGTCGAAGAGGACGATGTCGGGCTCGAGCACGAGCGCCCGCGCGAAGCCGGCGCGTTTGCGCATACCGCCCGAGAGCTCATTGGGCATCTTCGTCCGGGCCGAGCCCAGGCCGACCTCGTTGAGGCGGCGCATGACGATGTCCTCGACCTCGTCCTCGCCCTTCTCGGTGTGCTGGCGCAGGGGGAAGGCGACGTTGTTGTAGAGGTCCATGGAGCCGAACAGCGCGCCGTCCTGGAAGAGCAGACCGAACTTCTTGCGCATGTCGAAGAGGTCGTCGTCGGCCATGTCGGGCACCGACTGCCCGTGGACGAGGATGTCGCCGCGGTCGGGGTAGAGCAGGCCGACCATGTGTTTGATGCACACCGACTTCCCGGTGCCCGACGGG
>DASXCN010000670.1:0-4535 GCA_036491155.1 Solirubrobacteraceae bacterium
GCTCTGCGCCACGGGGCTCACGGCGCTGACATTGCCGTTGACGGTCTTGCCCGACGGTAACTGGATGGCCACCCGTTCGCCGACCTTGGCCTCGCTCTGGAGCGAGGCGTCGAGGTCGACGGTGACGACGAGGTGGGTCGAGGTCGTCTGCAGCACCGCGGTCCCGGCCGCGCCCGAGCTCCCGCCGCCGCCTGAGCCGCCGCCGCGTGAGCCACCGCCACTTGAGCCACCGCCACTTGAGCCACCGCCACTTGAGCCGCCACCACCTGACCCGCCGCCGCCTGACCCACCACCGCCTGAGCCACCGCCCGAGGACGGGGACTTGGACGGCGACGTGCCATGGCCGCTCTGGCTCTGGGCGGCCTTCAGCTGCTGGGTCTCGGCCTTGAGCTGGGCGCTCTGGGCCTTGAGCAGGGCTAGGAGCGCCGCGAGAGAAGGAGTCTGAGACGCATTCTCATTGTTCTGGTGCTGGTGGTGGTGGGGGCGGCGGTGGTGGGGGTTGTTGGGGGGTTGGTGGCGCTTGGGTGGGTGAGACGGCGGCGCTCCGGTCGTGGTGGTGGTGGCGCTGGTGGTGGTGGTCAGCGACCCGGCGGGTGTGGTGAGGCTGACGAACTGCGGTCCCGGCGGATCGACGGTGACCGAGGCGGGGCTCGCGGAGCCGCCTCCGTTGGCGGTGTCGCCCACGGTCCCGTCGACGGTGGAGACAAGTTGCGGCCCCGGTAGGAAGACGATCTCTCCGAGCGAGAGGATCCCGGTCGGGCTCTGCCCCAGCGACTCCTGGAGCAGTTCGACGCCGAGCGTCGTGGTCTCCTGCCACTCGTCGTCGACGACGATGCCGTTGGCGTTGAAGCCCAGCGCGACGAGGTTGCGGTTGAGCTCGAGGATGTCGGAGCCCTCGGTGTCGGCAGCCGACAGGGTCCGGTAGGCGGGCGTGCCGCCGTCCATGAGGATCACCGGAGCGCCGTTGACGCGAAACAGCGTGCCGCCCGGCTTGATCACTCGTCCCACGTCCGGCAGCCAGGTGATCGTCCCGCTGAGGCGGTCATACACCGTCTGGGGGTTGGCATAGCTGAGCGTTCCCGACTCGGTGTCGGTCGCCACCAGGTTGCGCCGCCGCACGGTCGCGGCGCCCGCCGGACCCTTGGTGGCGCCCGCCGCGGTCGTGGGCGAGGGCGAGCCGGCGACGGAGACCAACACCACCACCGCGGCTGCCGCGACCGCCAGGGCGAGCGCCGCCAGTCCGCCGCGCCGGTGGCGCGCTGCCCAGCGCAGAGCGCTCATCGCTGCGCCGCCCGCATCAGGGTCCTCATCGCTTGCGCACGCCCCCGCAGACGGCCACCGCGTGACGGAACGCCGGCGGTGACGAGCGCTGCCGCCGGCCGGAGGGCGACCGCGCTGCGCCTGTGACCCCGGGGACGGTGCGCCGCGTGCATCTTCATGTGCCGATGAGGTTGTACGGCTCCAGCGGTAACGCGGCTGTAACGCTGTTATGCGGCTGTTATGTGTGGTGCGCCATCCTCACTGGACAGACGCCGGCGCGGGTCTCCCCGCGCCGGCGCACCAGGATGCCAACGGGTGGAGCGAGCGCGGAGCAACGGATGAGGGTGCTGGTTGTCGAGGACCATGCGCGCCTCGCCGAGGCGGTGGCGACCGTGCTGCGCCGCGAGGGCATGGCGGTCGACCTCGCCTTCGACGGTCGCGAGGCCCTTGACCGCATCGCCCTCACCGCCTATGACGTGGTGGTGCTCGACAGGGATCTCCCGGGCGTGCACGGCGACGAGGTGTGCCGGTCGCTGGTGACGCGCGGGGCGCCCGCCGGCGTCCTCATGCTCACCGCCGCGACCACGGTGGCCGATCGGGTCGAGGGGCTGGGCCTTGGCGCCGACGACTACCTGTCCAAGCCGTTTCACCTCGCCGAGCTCGTCGCGCGCATCCGGGCGCTGTCGCGCCGGTCACGGGCGGTGCGACCGCCGACGCTCGTGCACGGCGACCTCGAGCTGGACTCGGCACGGCGCACGGTGAGCCGGGGCGGACAGCTTCTGTCGCTCAGCCCCAAGGAGTTCTCGGTGCTGGAGCTGCTCATGGGGGCCGAGGGCGATGTCGTCTCCACTGAGCAGATCCTCGAGCACGTGTGGGACGACGCCACCGACCCGTTCACCAACGCGGTGCGGATGACCGTCAGCCGCCTGCGCGGCAAGCTGGGCGATCCGCCGGTGATTGCCACGGTGACGCCGGTGGGCTACCGGATGGGTGGCACGGGGTGAGGATCGCCCCGGCGCTGCGCGGCGTCGCGCGGCGCCTGCGACGCCCCAAGACCACCGTGCGGTGGCGGCTGACTCTGCTCTACGGTGGCCTGTTCCTGGTCTCGGGCGCGGCGTTGCTGGCCATCACGTACACGCTGGTGGACAACGCGGTCGTGTTCCCGCAGCGCTCGACGTTGTCGTTCGTCGGGCGGCGGCGGGCGGGCGGCAACGCGGTCGTGGTGCCGAGGTTCACGCCCGGCCAGTCGAGCTTGTACCCGGGCGCCAAGCCCCTGCCCCCTCCCCTGGCGCACCTGCTCCGCACCCGCCAGGGCCAGAAGGCGCTGGGAGACGTGATCGTCACCCAGCGAGTGGCCGACATGCACCAGCTGATCATCGAGTCGGCACTGGCGCTCGCCGTGATGGCGCTGATCTCGACGGCGCTCGGATGGGTGGTGGCCGGCCGGGTCCTGCGCCCACTGCGCACGATGACCGCCGCCACCCAGGAGATCTCAGAGGAGAACCTCAACCGGCGGCTGGCCATGCAGGGCCCGCGCGACGAACTGCGCCAGCTCGCCGACACCATCGATGGGCTGCTGGGACGGATGGAGGGCGCCTTCGACGCCCAGCGCCGTTTCGTGGCCAACGCCTCCCACGAGCTGCGCACGCCGCTCACCGCCGTGCGGGCGCTGCTGGAGATGGTGCTGTCGGACCCGACGGCCACCGTCGCCACCTTCCGCGCGACGTGCGAGCAGGTGCTGGAGGAGTCAGGGCAGCAGGAGCAGCTCATCGAGGCGTTGCTGACCCTCGCCCAGGGCCAGCGCGGCATCGATCGCGCCGAGAGCTTCGATCTGGCCGCGTTGGTGAGCGACGTGGTGAGCTCGCGCGAGGGCATGGCCGCCGGGCAGGCCGTGGAGATGCGCTCCTCGCTCGCCCCCGCCACCATCGCCGGCGACGCGCGGCTGGTGGCACGGCTGGTCTCCAACCTCGTCGACAACGCCATCCGCCACAACGTTGCTCAGGGCCGCGTGGACGTGGCGGTGCGAGCCGGCGGCCTTGCCACGCTGAGCGTCGCCAACACCGGGCCGGTGGTGCCCGAGGCGGAGGTCGCTCGCCTGATGCAGCCCTTCCAGCGCCTCTCCCCCGACCGCACGACGCATCACGACGGGCTGGGCCTGGGGTTCTCCATCGTGGCGGCCGTCGCGGGCGCCCACGACGCCCAGCTCGCCGTCCGGGCCCGGCCCGACGGAGGGCTCGAGGTCGAGGTCGACTTCCCGGCGCGGGCCACCCCGCCCTCCGTGGACGCGGAGGCTGAGCCACGCTCTGTCCAGGGTGGGACCACCCTCACCATCGGCTGAGGGGCGCACGCGGCCCCCTGGCGGCCTCCAGCGTCGGTCAAGAGTCTGTGTCGCGGGCCGAATGAACGGGAAGCACACCATGATGTGGTCCCATTCAACAGTGACAAGTTCTTGAGCATGAACGGCGCCGAGACATGGGTGGCGGCGCCGGCTGCCGCGCCACTCTCCCCGGTTCGCGATGCCCAGTGGCAGTGGGAGCCGCGGGTGCTGGTCGTCGACGACGACGCGGTCTGCCAGCTCGCCGCCCGCCGGCTGTTCAAGAACCTCGGCATCGCCGCCGAGGTCGTCGGCGACGGCGCCGACGCGGTCAGGGCATCGGCCGAGTGGCCTTACGTCGCCATCTTCATGGACTGCGGGACCGAGGCGGTGGACGGGTATCGCACCGCGCGCCAGATCCGCGCGCGCGACGGCCTGGACCACAGCCCGCCGGTGATCGCGGTGACCTCGCTCTCGCGCGAGGTGTGCCTCGCGTCAGGGATGGACCATCACATCGCCAAGCCACTGCGCCTGGAGACGCTGCAGGCCGAATGCGAGCGCCTCGGCCTCATCCCGCGGCCCCGCACCAGCCACGAGCCGGGCGCCGCCCGCGGTGCCTCTCCGGTGGCGCTGCTGGAGGCCCCGGCGGGCCTGACGGCCGACGCGACCGCCGCGACCGCCGCCGCCTTCGCGCGCGAGATCCGCCCGAGCCTCCCCGCGCTGTGGCGCGCAGCCAACATCGGCGATCTCGAGCGGCTGGAGCGCACGGCATCAGACCTCGCCCGCCGGGCCGGCGAAGCCGGTGCCGCACGCGTCGCCGCGCTGTGCCGGGCGGTGAGCGACGCCGCCGCCGGCGGTGACGCGGACGCCGCCGCCGAGCTGGAGCCGGCCGTGCGCCAGGCCCTGCGCCTGACCGCCGGCGCCGCGCGGACGCAGCTGGAGTCAGCGACCGGCGCGACGC
>DASXCN010000671.1:0-2458 GCA_036491155.1 Solirubrobacteraceae bacterium
GCCGTCCTGCGGAGCGCGGCGTTCTTCGGCTTCGAGGGCGCGCTCTTCGGCGCCCAGGCGCCCCACCCCGAGCTGGCGACCATGGCCGTGCGCGTCGCCGAGGGAGGCGTCGAGCATCTCCTCCTCTCGCGCACGACCGACCTCGCCGACACCCTGTCGCGTATGCGCGAGAAGGGCATCCGGGTCATCGGCGCCGACGGCGAAGGCGAGGGCGACGGCCTGACCTTCGACTTCCCGCGGCCCGTGGTCCTCGTGCTCGGCAACGAGCGCGAAGGCATGAGCCCGCGCGTGCGCGCGCAGTGCGACGCGATCGTGGCCATTCGCGGAGCGGGGAGCATCGAGTCGCTCAACGTGGCGGTGGCCGCGGGCGTGCTCATCGCGCGGGTGGCGAGCGGGCGGCGCGGCGCGACAGGGTCGTAGGTCGCGGCCTCGGTTACAGCCCGAGCGCCGTCAGACCCGGATGGTCGTCGGGCCGCCGCCCGAGGGGCCAGCGAAAGAGCCTCGCCGCCTCGTCGATGGGCAGGTCGTTGATGCTCGCCTCGCGCCGGCGCATGAGGCCGTGCTCGTCAAACTCCCACAGCTCGTTGCCGTAGCTGCGCCACCACTGACCGTCGTGGTCGTGGCTCTCGTACTGAAAGCGCACCGCGATCCGGTTGCCGTTGAACGTCCACAGGCTCTTGCGCAAGGCGTAGTCGAGCTCGCGCTCCCATTTCCGGGTGAGAAAGGCGACGATCGCGTCTCGCCCGGTGACGAACTGGTCACGATTGCGCCACTCGGAGTCCTCGGTATAGGCACCGGCCACGCGCTCGGGCTCGCGGGTATTCCACGCGTCTTCGGCGGCCTGCACCTTCTGTGCGGCCGTCTCGGCGGTGAACGGGGGCAGGGGCGGGCGGTCAGCCATGGGTCCTCCTGAGGTGGGTAGGGTGAATCGTGCCATGAAGATCATCTACACCCAGACCGACGAGGCACCGGCTCTGGCCACCCAATCGCTGCTGCCGATCGTGGAGGCCTTCGCCGGCGTCGCCGGAGTCGACGTCGAGTTGCGCGACATCTCGCTGGCCGGGCGGATCCTGGCCCAGTTCCCCGACCGGCTCAACGGTGGCCACCGCGTCTCCGACGATCTCACCGAGCTCGGCGAGCTGGCCAAGACGCCCGAGGCCAACATCATCAAGCTTCCGAACATCAGCGCCTCCGTCCCCCAGCTGCGCGCGGCGATCGCCGAGCTGCAGTCACAGGGCTTCGCCGTGCCCGACTATCCCTCGGAGCCCGCCGACGACGAGCAGCGCGACGTCCGCGAGCGCTATGACCGCGTGAAGGGCAGTGCGGTGAACCCGGTGCTGCGCGAGGGCAACTCAGACCGCCGCGCGCCGGACTCGGTCAAGGCCTACGCCCGCCATCACCCCCACTCGATGGGCGCATGGTCTGATGCCTCGCGCTCACACGTCTCCACGATGACCGACGGCGACTTCCGCTCCACCGAGGAGTCGGTCACGGTGGTCGGCGACGGCACCGTCCGCATCGAGCACGTCTCCGCCGACGGCGACGTCACCGTGCTCAAGCCGGATTTCCCGGTGCTCGCCGGCGAGGTCCTCGACGCCGCCGTCATGCGCCGCGCGGCGCTGGACGCCTTCCTCGCCGAGCAGGCCGCCGACGCCAAGGAGCAGGGCGTCCTGTACTCCGTGCACCTGAAGGCGACGATGATGAAGGTCTCGGACCCCATCATCTTCGGCCACGCGGTGCGCGCGTACTTCCCCGCGGTGTTCGGCCGGCACGCCGATGCGCTGGCCGCCGCCGACGTGAGCCCCAACGACGGGATGGGCGCGCTGCTCAAGGCGCTCGAGCACGTGCCCGAGGAGGAGCGCGCGGCCATCACCGAGGCCATCGAGGCCGCCTACCGCGACGGCCCCAGCCTGGCCATGGTCGACTCTGACCGGGGGATCACCAATCTGCACGTCCCCTCCGACGTGATCATCGACGCGTCGATGCCCGCCGCCATCCGCTCCAGCGGCCAGATGTGGAATCGCGACGGCGAGCTCCAGGACGCGAAGTTCGTCATCCCGGACCACTCCTACGCAGACCTCTACGCCGAGACCGTCAACGACTGCCGCGAGCACGGCGCCTTCGATCCGGCGACGATGGGCACGACGCCCAACGTCGGCCTCATGGCCCAGAAGGCCGAGGAGTACGGCTCGCACGACAAGACGTTCGAGATCTCAGCGCCGGGCACGGTCCGAGTCGTCGACGGCGACGGTCAGACGCAACTCTCCCACGAGGTCCAGGCGAGCGACATCTGGCGGATGTGCCAGACCAAGGACGCCCCGATCCGCGACTGGATCGGCCTCGCCGTCGGCCGTGCCCGCGCGACGGGTTGGCCGGCGGTCTTCTGGCTCGACGAGACCCGGGCCCACGACGCCCAACTGCTGGCCAAGGTGCGCGTAGAGCTCGACGCGCTGGACAC
>DASXCN010000672.1:0-4205 GCA_036491155.1 Solirubrobacteraceae bacterium
CGAGACCGAGGACGACGACGGCGCCGAGGTGGCGCTGCGCCGCACCGCGGTCCGGACGGCACTGGCGGAACTGGCACCGCGGGACCGCGAGGTCATCGCGCTCAAGTTCCATGCCGGATTGCGCAATAACGAGCTGGCCCGGGTCCTGGGGGTCAGCGAGACCGCCGCCGGAACCCTGCTGTATCGAGCCATGGAGAAACTGAGGAAGGCCTGCGATGCGAGGACCTGACAGCGACCCCCTGGGCCCGGAGATCGCAGGCGCGCTGCTGGCGGTCGACGCCACGCTCGCCGGTGATCCCGTGGACCCCGAATACGCCGAGCTCGCCGAGCTGGCGCTCCTCCTGCGCCGAGAGCGACCCAGGACCAGTGACGCGTTCACTGCGCGCCTCGACGAACAGGTTGAGCGGCGGTTCGCCCGTCCCGCGCCGGCGGCGCGCGGGACGGGCCTTCGGCGCCTGCTCGGTGGCTCGCTGGCCGGGCTGGCCGCCGCGGCGGCGGGTGTGGCACTCGTGGTCGTCCTGAACGGCGGCGGCGGCAACACCGTCAGCTTCGGCGGTGCGAGCAGCAGCAGCAGCAGCGCGGCGGCCGTAGCGGCCCCGGCGGTGCAGGCAGCCACGTCGTCCAGCGCCGGTTCGGCCGCGGCAAGCGGGGGTGCGTCTGGAACGCTGGCACCGGACGTCCGCAAGCTGTCGTCGCCGGAGCGACGTCCCGCAACCCACAGCGCTGCCTCCTCCTCGGCATCCGGCGCGGCGTCGTCGTCAGCGTCGTCGGCAGCCGGTTCGGTGATCCCCACTCCGGTGGTGCCCGGCAAGCGCCAGGTGGTCCAGTCCGCCCAGCTCATCCTGAGCGTGGCGCCGCGCCGGATGGATGACGTGTCCCAGCAGGTCTTCAACGTCGTCGGCCAGGAGAAGGGCTACGTCAACGGCTCCAACGTCACCTCCGGCGGCAGCGACAGCAGCGCCTTCTTCCAGCTGAGCGTGCCGAGCTCGAACCTGGCGGCGACGCTTGCCGCCCTGTCGCAGCTCAAGGGCGCCCACGTCGTGTCGCGCACTGACAACACCAACGACATCACCGGTCAGGTCGGGGGCGCCGGACAGAAGCTGGCCGAGGCACGGGCGCTGCGCCAGTCCCTGCTCAAGCAGCTGGCGAACGCCACCACCACCGAGCAGGTCACGAGCATCCAGGCCCGGCTGCACGACGCCAACGCCTCGATCGCCTCCGACCTCTCGACGCTGCGCGGCCTTCAGCGCCAGGTGGCCTACAGCAACATCACGGTCCGGATCCAGTCCAGCACCGCTCCGCCGCCGGTGACCACCCATCACTCGACCGGATTCACGATCGGGCAGGCGGCGCACGACGCCGGCCGCGTCCTCGTGGTCGTCGCGGGCGTGGCGCTGATCGTCCTGGCCGTGATGGTGCCGGTCGGGCTGGTGGCGGCGCTGATGGCCTGGGTGGGCTTCGCCGTCCGGCGGCGCCGGCGCGATCACGCCCTCGACCTCGTCTGAGGCTTGGCGGGCGGCTGGGGCGGGATACCCCGCCTCTCCGCCGTCGTGTGGTATCCCTCACACAATGGCGGCGACGAGCGAGGAGACGATCGCCCTGCTGCATAGCGTCCCTCTGTTCGCCACGCTGTCCGACGAGGATCTCGCCGAGGTCGCGGCCGTGACCGTGCCCCGGCATTTCGACGCCGGCGACGTGGTGTTCCGCGAGGGCGATCGCAGCGATACGTGCTATGTGGTGCGCTCCGGGCGGGTGCGCGCGGTGCGCGAGCACAGCGGGCGCCGAACGCTGACGCTGGCGACATTCGGGGCCGGCGACATCTTCGGCGAGCTGGCGATGTTCGAGGATGAGAGCCGGTCGGCGACGATCGAGGCGCTGGAGGACACCGATGTGTGCGCGATCCTCGGCCACGACATGCGGCGGCTTCTGCGCGCGCATCCGGAGATCTCCGTCAAGCTGCTCGGCGCTCTGGGCCGGCGCCTGCGCGAGACCAATGAGCGGCTCGCGCGCCAGTCCTTCCAGACGGTGCAGAGCCGCGTCGCCGCGGCCCTCGCGGAGCTGGTGGCCACGGCGCGCTCGGAGGGCGCCGGGGAGACCGACGTCCTCATCACCGCCACCCAAACCGACCTGGCGCAGCTGGCAGGCTCCTCGCGGGAGTCGGCCAGCCGCTTCCTGGCCACCCTGGAGCGGGCGGGCGTGATCACCCAGGGGCGGGGCAAGCTCACCGTTCACGACCCGGGCCGGCTCGAGGGATACGTCTATTAACGCGCCGGCCGGACGCAACGAGTTCTCGGCGGGGGGTGTCGTGGTCCGTGGGGGCGAGGTCGTGGTGATCGTTCCCGTCAAGCGGGCGGTGGACGGCCGTAAGGTGCTCGGCCTGCCCAAGGGCCACCTCGATGGCGACGAGACTCCGGAGCAAGCGGCGCGGCGCGAGGTGGCCGAGGAGGCCGGCGTGACCGGGGAGCTGGTGGACGAGCTCGGCGACGTCACCTACCGCTATGAACGGCGCGGCCGGCGCATCGCCAAGACCGTCCGTTTCTTCCTGTTCGAGTATCTCTCCGGGAGCGTCGAGAACCACGACCACGAGATCGAGGAGGCGCGCTGGATGCCTCTCGAGCAGGCGGCGCGCGAGCTCACATATTCGGGCGAGCGAGAGATGGTGCAGCGCGCGCTGTCGCGATCCGCCGAGGATCGGTAGGCTGCTCAGCCGTGCGGGTGCTCAACTTCTATTCCTCAGTGTTCGCCGACCAGCTGCGGCGCGGGCGCAAGACGGCCACGATCCGGCTCGGCGACAAGTCCCACAAGTACCACAAGAACGAGTGCGTCCTGGTCACGATCGGCTACCAGCACTCGCCGCGCGAGAAGATCTTCCACGCCGTGATCGACCAGGTCGAGGTCAAGCGGGTACGTGACCTCTCCCCGCGCGAGATCGAGCACGACAATCCGGAGTTCCGCCGCGTCGACGAGATGGTGCACTTCCTCGAGCAGATCTACGGCCGCAAGGTGTCGATGGAGGACACCGTGACCGTGGTGCGCTTCTCTCAGATCATCGAGCAGCCGCCGGAGCAGCTCCGCGACCGGATCCACGGGCTCGGCGGCGCGCGGAACTGATCCGCGGCGCCGGCCCCGTCGACTCCCGGACCGTCAGATCACCGCCGATGAGGAGCTGCTGCGGCGGCGCGCTGTCGTCACGCAGGCGCTCGATCAGCATCTCGGCGGCGAGTCGCCCCGCCTCGAAGGCCGGCCATTCGACGCTGGTCAGCGCCGGGGTGAGCATCTCGGCGTACTGGGAGGCGATCACACTGAGGACCGAGAAGTCGGTGGGGACGCGGAGGTCGGCCTCGCGCAGGGCGGCGAGCAGACCGCTGAACTGCCCGCCGGTGGTGATGGCGGCGGTGCACGTGGGCTCGGACGCCAGCAGCTCGGCGGCGACCGCGTGGGCCTCGTGCGGCGGGTGAGGGCAGGGGAGATGGATGCCGCGGATGCCCGCCTCCTCGCAGCTGGCGGCGAAGGCATCGGCGGCGATGAGCGCCGAGGTGTACCCGGCGGCCAGTTGCTCCTCGGGGAAGTTGAAGAGCGCGACGCAGCGATGACCGAGCTCGGCGAGGTACTTCAGCCCCACGCGCACAGCGGCGCCGAAGTCCAGGTCGACGTAGCTGAGCTCCGAGGTGTCGGCGGTCCGGCCGATGAGGGAGAAGGGCAGGCCCGATGACCGCAGCTGGTCGACGCGCGCGTCGTCGGCGAGCGTTTCCATCAGGATCACCCCGTCGGCGCGGTGGTCGCGGATGAGCTCGACGATGGTGGCAGGGTCGGTGGCGGCGGTGGACAGCAGCAGGCCGTAGCCGCGGGCGCTGGTCGCCTGGGTGGCCCCGGCGACGAAGCTCTGCTGGACCGGCACGATGTCCCAGTTGGCCGACGGCAGAAACAGCGCGATCGTGTGCGAGGCGCCGCTGGCCAGCGCGCGCGCGGGGCCGTGGGGGCGGTAGTTGAGCTCTTCGATCGCCGCCAGCACGCGTTGCCGCGTTTCCTCCGAGACCGGTCGCTTGCCGCTGAGGACGTAGGAGACGGTGCTGAGCGCCGCGCCGGCGTGCTCGGCGATCTGGGCCATCGTCGGAGGCTTAGTGTCAGTCATGCGTGTTCCTCATACGGTGCCAGACCCGCGTCGGAAATCTCTATGTGACACCCGCTTGACTCCTGTTCGCGCT
>DASXCN010000673.1:0-2670 GCA_036491155.1 Solirubrobacteraceae bacterium
GGGGCGGGTCCGGACGAGAAGCCCGAGGCCTACGCCCTCGCCGACCCGCTGCGGCGGATCCCCGCCGGCGCGCGCGTGCTTCTGGTCCACGGCGATGAGGACCAGCGCGTGCCCGTCGCGCAGAGCCGCCGCTATGCCCAGCTCGCCGCGGCGGCGGGCGTCGAGGACTGCGAGCTGCTCGAGCTCCCCGGCGTCGACCATTTCGCCCTCATCGACCCACGCTCACCGGCATGGGCGGCGATCGCCGCGCGCCTGGATGCGGTGCGGTGAAGGGGGCCCCAGGCCGCCCAGCGGGGGTAGACTCAGCGCGCTGATGACGCATGATGTGATCGCCATCAGGCGAGTCGTTCCGGGGGTGTTGGCCGCGTTTGTCGTGGCGGCGTTGATCGCTGCGGCGCCCGCCCGGGCCGGCGACTGGATCCAGGTCTCCTGCGTGAATCCCGACGGGACGGTCGCGCCGTCTGAGGGGTGGTCGGGGACGGGCAGCCAGGCCGGTCCTGGCTCGAACAACAGCACCGGTTGCGCGCCGGGGTCTCCCATGTCCGCTGCACTGAGCAGCGCCTCCACCGATCCGGTGGGCGCCTACGAGGTGCTCCAGTATCAGCCGCCCAGCGGCTCCACGCTGAGTGGCGGGACGATCCAGGTTGCGCTCAGCGCCGACGGAGACGGCCCGTCGGCGTCATCGGTCGCCGCGCTCTATGAGCCCCGTTTTGCCTATGACGGCAGCGACGTCTTCTTTCAGTGCGCCAACGGCCAGACGCCGTGTTCGGGCGCGACCGACGACTTCTCCGGGCAGCTCACTCTCCCGGCGAGCCGTGGCGGTGACCTGTATGCGGGCGCGTCCTGCGGCGGCGCCGCCGGGGGCACGTGCACAACGGCGGTCGACGGCGCCTATTCCCAGGTGCAGGTGTTCTCAGCCGACCTGCTGTTGTCCAACGGCGCGGCGCCGGCGGGCACCGGCTTCAGTGGCAGCGCGATCCAGGGCCCGATCCAGGGGACCGGACACCTGGTGTTCACCGCCAGCGACCCGAATGGCCCCGGCGTCTACCAGGTCACGGCCGGCATCGACGGTCGCGCCGTGTACAGCGCGACGCCGAATACCAACAGCGGCGAATGCACGCCCGTCGGCTCCTCCGGCGGAGTGCTGATGTTCGATTGGCAACAGCCCTGCCCCGTCACCGAGGTCGATGACGTGCCCGTGCCGACCGCGGGCCTGCCCGACGGCCCCCACCAACTGGTCGTCACGGTGACCGACGCCGCCGGCAACGCGTCGAGCGTGTTTGACCAGACGATCATCAGCTCAAACCCACAGGTGACTCCCAAGCCGGCGAGCCCCGCTGCGGTGCACGCGCAGTTCGTGATCAGCTGGCACTGGCTCCGGGGTACCACGGTGATCCGGCGGATCAGCATTCGCCACCTGCCTCGTCGGGCCACGGTCCGGGTGAGCTGCAGCGGCCGCCGCTGTCCGCGGGTCCGGCCGAGACGGGAGGGCGCGCGCAAGGTTCGGCGGCTGCTCTCCGCGCTTCGCGGCAAGCGCTTTCACCCCGGGGAGACGCTGCACCTCACCGTCACCCAGCCAGGGCACCGCGCCGAGCGGATCGAGGTGCTCATCCGCAACAACAAGATGCCGACCGCGCGATCGCTCACGCGCTGAGCGCGTCCCATGGGCCGGAACGAACATCCCATCATCGTCGCCGGGGGCGGAATCGGCGGCCTGACCACGGCGCTGGCGCTGCACCGCCGGGGCCTGGAGTGCCGGATCTTCGAGCAGTCGCCGAGCATCCGTGAGCTGGGCGTCGGCATCAACACGCTCCCGCACGCGATCGGCGAGCTTGACACCCTCGGGCTGCTCGAGCGGCTGGACGCGGTGGCGGTGCGCACCCACGAGCTCATCTATATGAACCGTTTCGGGCAGGAGGTGTGGCGCGAGCTGCGCGGCCTGGACGCCGGGCACCCGGTGCCGCAGTTCTCGATCCATCGCGGTGTCCTGCAGGGCGTGCTCCGCGACGCGGTCGTGGAGCGACTCGGCGAGCAGGTCATCTGCACCAACTGCCGCCTCACCGGCTTTACGCAGGACGACGACGGGGTGACGGCGACTTTCGTCGATCGCGACGGGACGCCCACCGGGCCGGTCCACGGCGCGGCGCTCATCGGCGCCGACGGCATCCACTCGACTGTGCGCGAGGCGCTGGTGGCCGGCGAGCCGCCGCCGCGCTGGAACGGGACGATGCTGTGGCGCGGCGCCACCGACTGGCCCGTGTTTCTCACCGGTCGCTCGATGATCATCGCCGGGGGGATGGCGGCCAAGGTCGTCCTGTACCCGATCGGCGACGGCAGCGACGACGCGCACCGGCTCACCAACTGGGCGGTCATGGTCAAGATCGGCGAGGAGGGCACGCCGCCGCCCCGGCGCGAGGACTGGTCACGGCCCGGACGCCTGGACGAGGTGATGCCGCACGTCGCCCGCTTCCGCGTCAACGAAGTCGACGTCCCGGCGCTGATCCAGTCCACTTCGGTGTTCTGGGAGTACCCGGTGTGCGACCGCGACCCGATCGACCGCTGGTCGGTTGGGCGGGTGACGCTGCTCGGCGATGCCGCTCACCCCATGTATCCGGTCGGGTCCAACGGCGCCAGCCAGGCGGTCCTCGACGCCATGCGCCTCGCCGATGA
>DASXCN010000674.1:0-3322 GCA_036491155.1 Solirubrobacteraceae bacterium
GTCGCGATCGTCGCCGTTCCCCTCAATGCACTGCGGGCCATCGCGTTCGATCCGGCCCTGCCCGAGGACAAGCAGGCGGCGATCGCGTTGGGCCAGGCCAGCCGCGGCATCAAGATCATGCTCCGGGTGCGGGGCGAGCACCTGATGCAGAACGCCATCCGACCCGGGCACGCCTTCGGCTACCTGGGCTCCGAACAGCTCGACGGCGACGGGACGCAGCTCATGATCGGCTTCGGGCCCGACGCGATGCGGTGCGATGCCACTGATCTGCCCGGCGTGCAGCGCCAGCTCGACGCGATCCTTCCCGGCTACGAGCTCCTGGGCGCCACCGCGCACGACTGGTTGGCCGACGAGTTCTCCCAGGGCACGTGGGCCATCCACCGCCCCGGCTGGTATGAGCACCACCACGCCGCGATGCGTCGCGCCGAGCCCGGCGTGGTCTTCGCCGGCTCAGACCTGGCCAACGGGTGGGCGGGCTTCATCGACGGCGCGATCGAGTCGGGGCTGCGCGCCGGGACCGCCGCGGCGGCTCTCAGCCGGTGACGGGCGTGGGTGGGGGCGGGCTCAGGGCGGCCAGCCCGTCCTGGAGCGAGTCGGCGAGCAGCTCCAGCTCAGGGCGCGCCACCGACTCGGCGAACAGGTAGGGCAGCTCCACGATCTCGGTCCCCAGGCCCTCGCGCAGCCGGGCGAGCTGCTCGCGCTGGGCCTGCGCGCGCGTGTGCTCGGACAGAGCCGCGCCCAGGGCCGCGCCGGTGAGCGGCTGCGCGGCGCGCTTGCGGGCCTTCCGCAGCGCGGTGCACTCGCGCGCGCTGAAGCGCTGTGGGTAGCACGCATTGACGATGGTCGCGTCGAGCGTGAGATGCTCCTCGGCCAGGGCGTCGCGCAGCCACAACGTCTCGTTGACGGGCATCTCCTCCGCGGTGGCGACGGCGATGACGGCGGTGAACGCCCGGTCGGCGATGGTGGCGGCGATGACGCGGGCCTGGTGGGCGATCGGGCCGACCCGGGCGATCTCGGCGAAGGTGCGCGGCGTGCGCAGGATGCCGACGCCGTGGCCGGCGGCGGGCGAATCGACGATCACCAGGTCATAGACCTCGCCGCCGTCGGTGCGCCGCTCGGGCTGGGCCAGCTCCCAGAGCTTGCCCACGCTGAGCAGCTCGCGCATGCCGGGCGTCGCCATCGCAAAGGCGTTGAACAGCCTGCTCTGGCCCAGCGCCTGCCCCACCGCGCCCGTCTTCACCCGCAGGTACTCCTCCATCGCGAGCTGGGAATCGACCGAGATCGTGAACAGGTTCTCGGCGAGCTCGACCTCCTCGAAGGTGCGCCCCTGCCGGTCAAACGCCTGCCCGACCCGCTCCTGACTGGCCAGCTCGGCGACGATCGTGCGCAGGCCGCCCCGCGCCGCCACCAGCCCCAGCGCGGTGGCGACGGTGGACTTGCCGACACCGCCCTTGCCGGTGACGAAGATCAGGTGTCGGTCAAAGAGCCCGGGCACGACCCCAGAACATAGCTTTTAGGATGGCTGGAGGGCTCAAACACCCAACGAGCAAAGGATTTCCCAATCCACGTGCGAATACAGGCGCGTATGAGTCCCCGATCGCATCGGAGCCCGAAGACCATGCCCACCTGCAAGGTGATCTCGCTCGCCAACCAGAAGGGCGGCGTCGCCAAGACCACGACAACTCTGAATCTGGCCGTGGCCTTCGCTGAGGAAGGGCACCGCGTGCTGTGCTGTGACATGGATCCCCAGGGGAACCTCACGATGTCCCAGGGCATCGACCCTGACACGCTGGAGAAATCGATGTACGACGTGCTCGTCCATCACATCTCGATCCGGGAGGTCATCCGCAAGCGCGAGGTGGACGTGGCCTGTGCCTCGATCGACCTCGCCGGCGCCGAGATCGCGATGTCGACGATGATCGGCCGCGAGCGGTCACTGCAGAAGGCGCTCAAGGAGGTCGCGGACGACTATGACTTCGTCTTCATCGACACTCCGCCGAGCCTCGGGCTGCTCACGATCAACGCCCTGACGGCGTCTCACAAGGTGATCGTCCCCGTGCAGTGCGAATATCTATCGATGCGCGGCTTGATCCAGCTGCAGAATACGCTTGGGATGATCAGGGAGAATCTGAACCCCGACGTCGAGATCGAAGGCATTCTGCCGACGCTCGTCGACCTCCGCACCTTGCACGCCAAGGAGGCCATCGAGTTGCTGGAGGAGAACTTCGGTGATCGCGTGTTTGCATCGCGCATCCGCAAGACCGTCCGGTTTGCCGAGGCGCCGGTGAAGGGAATGTCAGTGCTCAAGTACGAACCCGACGGTCTCGCCGCTCACGCCTACAGACAGCTCGCCAAGGAGGTCCTCGCAAATGGCAACCGGTAAGCGCGCGAGCATGCGAGAAGGGCCCCTGGCTGACCTGTTCCGCCGGACGACCGAGGACGGGCGCGAGGGGGGCACGCAGCCGGAGTCCGAGGCGCCGGCCGCGCCCGAGCCGACGCGGCAACCTGCGCCGGAGCCCACGCCGGAGGTCAACTCGCCCGCCAGCCAGTCGATCCAGCGTACGACCCCCGAGCCGCGGCGCCGCTCTCACCCGTCGCTGGAGTCCGACGCGAGCTCGCCGGTGTTCGACGACCCCGAGCCCGAGATCCCGACGCCGCAGGAGCGCCTGCGCCACGCTTTCTCGGCCGACATCCCCCAGAACGTGATGGAGCGCCCGGAGCCTTCAGGGTCCCGGCAGGACGCGTACGCGCGCGCCGACCATGAGCACGACGCCTTCCCACCGCCGAGCGCCGTCGGCCACCCGGTCCTGCGCGTCGTCGGCGTCGGCGGGGCCGGTGTCAACGCCGTCAACCGCATGGTCGAGGCCGACATCGCCGGCGTCGAGTTCCTGGCCATCAACACCGACCTGCAGTCGCTGCAGCTGTCGGCGGCCCACGAGACGCTGCACATCGGCGACGCGGTCACGCGCGGACTGGGCTCCGGGTCTGACCCGGATCTCGGCCGGCGTGCGGCCCGCGACGAATATGACCGCATCAAGGCACTGCTGCGCGGGTCGGACATGGTGTTCATCGCCGCCGGCGCCGGCGGCGGCACCGGGACGGGCGCCGCGCCGATCGTGGCCCAGATCGCCCGCGAGGTCGGGGCGCTGACGGTCGGCATCGTGACCCTGCCCTTCCAGTTCGAAGGCTCGCGTCGCCGGGCTCAGGCCGAGGCCGGGATCGCCGCGCTGCGCGACGAGGTCGACACCCTGATCGTCGTCCCCAACAACAAGCTGCTGTCGGTGCTGGATCGCGGCGTGTCGATGGTGGACGCCTTCCGCGT
>DASXCN010000675.1:0-5121 GCA_036491155.1 Solirubrobacteraceae bacterium
GAGCTGGGTGAGCGAGCTCGTCACCGTCGGGCGCCGCGCCGCCACCAGGTCGGCGAGCACCGAATGGGTGAGGTGCAGGGGCAGGACCACGCCCTCCGTGCGCACGCGGCCCCAGCGATCGGCCAGGTGCCAGAGCAGCATGAGCAGGCGGATGTTGACGCGGGCGTGGTGGATGATGGCCATGTTGACGGCGAGGCTGCGGCTGCGCTCGATCGCCCGGCCCACCAGCGCACCGGTGAGCTGTGGGTAGCCGGCCATGACGCGCGCCGCGGGCTCGTCCAGTACGGCGACCCGCGTCGTCTCCAGCACCTTCCAGCCAGTGGTCCGGCTGAGGGTGCCCCCAGGCTCCTCGTCCTGCCAGGGCCGCAGCAGGTCGCCCTCGCCCAGCAGCTCGGCGCCGAAGCGGTCATCGACCCCGACGCGCCGGATGAGCAGTCCCTCCAGGACCAGCAGCCCGATCCCTCCGGGCCCCACCCAGCTCTGGCCGGTCGAGTCCACGCGCCAGCGGCCGCGCGCGAGGCGGCGCATGGGCACGATGCAGTCGTCGACGGCGTGGGTGCGCTGGGGGAGCGGGATCGCCTCGGCGAGCTCGGGGTCCTCGCTCAGTACGCGGCAAGTGGTCACGACAACAGCGGGGGCGGGGGCACGGCTTAACGCAGTATGAACATCCGGCAGACCCGACGTACGCCCGTAAAATCGATGCGCAGGGTCCTGTCAGCCAACCGTTCGGAGAGGCGATGACCGATTCCTACGCGCGAGGGGACACGTCCGCCGCGATGCTCGACGAGACGATCGGCGCCAACCTGGACTGGGCGGTGGCGCACTTCGGCGATCGCGACGCGCTGATCTCCTGCGCTCAGGGACGGAGCTACACCTACGCCGAGCTGGGGTCTGCCGTCGACGAGCTGGCCCGGGCCCTGCTGGCGGCGGGCCTGGACGTCGGGGAGCGGATCGGGATCTGGAGCCCTAACTGCGCAGAATGGACGCTGGTCCAGTACGCCACCGCGAAGCTCGGCGCGATCCTGGTCAACGTCAACCCCGCCTACCGGACCGCGGAGCTTCAGTACGCGCTGCGCCAATCGGGCTGCCGCATGCTCGTGGCCGCGCCCGCCTTCAAGACCTCTGACTACCGCGCGATGATCGAGGAGGTCCGGCCCTCGCTGCCCGAGCTCGAGCGTGTGGTCTTCCTGGACTCGCCCGACTGGGACCAGCTGGTGGCGGGCGCCGCATCGGTGTCAGACGAGGCGGTGCGCGCCCGCGGAGCCGGCCTGGCGCCCGACGACGCCATCAACATCCAGTACACGAGCGGGACGACCGGCTTTCCCAAGGGGGCCACGCTCACCCACCGCAACATCCTCAACAACGGCTACTTCGTGGGGGAGGGGTGCCGCTATACCGAGGAGGACCGGATCTGCATCCCGGTGCCCTTCTACCACTGCTTCGGGATGGTGATGGGCAACCTCGGGGCCACCACGCACGGCGCCGCGATGGTCATTCCGGCCCCGGCCTTCGACCCCGAGGCGACCCTGCGCGCGTGCGCGGAGGAGCGCTGCACCTCGCTGTACGGCGTCCCGACGATGTTCATCGCGCAGCTCGACCATCCGAGGTTCGGCGACTTTGACCTCAGCTCGCTACGCACGGGGATCATGGCCGGCTCGCCGTGCCCGGTGGAGGTGATGAAACGGGTCATGGACCTGATGCACATGAGCGAGGTGGGCATCTGCTACGGGATGACCGAGACCTCACCGGTGTCGACCCAGACCGCGTACGACGATCCGTTGCAGAAGCGGGTGGGGTCCGTGGGCCGCGTCCATCCCCACGTGGAGGTCCGGATCGTCGACCCCGAGGCGGGCGAGACCGTGGCCCGTGGCGACCCCGGCGAGCTGTGCACCCGCGGCTACAGCGTGATGGCCGGTTACTGGAACGACCCGGAGCGGACCGCCGAGGCGATCGACGGCGACGGCTGGATGCACACCGGCGACCTGGCCACGATGGACGACGAGGGGTACGTCAACATCGTCGGGCGCAGCAAGGACATGGTCATCCGCGGCGGGGAGAACGTGTACCCGCGCGAGGTGGAGGAGTTCCTCTACGGCCACCCCTCGGTCGCCGACGTCCAGGTCATCGGGGTGCCCGACCAGCGCTACGGCGAGGAACTGATGGCGTGGATCATCCCGCGCGAGGGCGCCACACTGGACGCCGACGCGGTGCGCGAGTTCTGCCAGGGCAAGATCGCCCACTTCAAGATCCCGCGCTACGTCAAGACCGTTGACGCCTTCCCGATGACCGTGACGGGCAAGGTCCAGAAGTTCAAGATGCGCGAGCAGGCCATCGACGAGCTGGGCCTGGCCGACTCCGCGGCGGTCCGCACGGCAGCTGGATGACTCACGCCGCCGACGTACAGGCGAGCCTGGATGGCGAGCGGAGGCGATCGGCGTGAGCGGACCCGAAGTCGGGCTGGCCCTCTCGGTCTTCGCCGCATGCGCGGTCGAGGCCGTGGAGGCGCTGACCATCGTCCTGGCGGTGGGCGCCACCCGCTCGTGGCGCTCGGCCTTGACGGGCGTTGGGGCGGCCCTGGTCGTGCTGGCCGTGATCACGGCGGCGCTCGGGCCCGCGGTCACCGCACTGCCTCTCAACGTCCTGCGCGTGGTGGTGGGCGGGCTGCTGCTGGTGTTCGGGCTGCAGTGGCTGCGCAAGGCCATCCTGCGCGCCAGCGGCCTGAAGGCGCTGCACGACGAGGCGGCGGCGTTCGCTTCTGAGCAGGAGGCGGCCCGGGGCGCCGGCGGGGTCAGCGCCGGCCTCGATGCCTACTCGTTCACCGTCGCCTTCAAGGGCGTGCTGCTCGAGGGGCTGGAGGTGGTGTTCATCGTCCTGACCTTCGGCGCCAACCAGCACAACGTGGGCCTGGCCGCCGCCGCGGCTGCGGTGGCCGTCCTGGCCGTGGCCCTGGCCGGCGTCGTGGCCCACGCGCCGCTGTCGCGGGTGCCCGAGAACACGCTGAAGTTCGGGGTGGGGGTGATGCTCACCTCGTTCGGGATCTTCTGGGGCGCCGAGGGTGCCGGCGCGCATTGGCCCGGCGGCGACGCGGCGCTGCTGGCCATCATCCCGGCGACGCTGGCCTGCGCGCTGGGGATGGTGGCAGCACTGCGGCGCGGTGGCGCTCGGGGCGCCCGTGGCGGCGGCGCGCGCGAGACGGTGCGGGCGTGACCTCCCGGGTCCGGGCGTTTGCGGCCTTCCTGTGGGACTTCGTCGTCGGCGACGACTGGCGGACCGCCGTGGGCGTGGCGGTGGCGTTGGGCGTCACCGCGGTGGCCGCCGGGTCCGGGGCCACGGCGTGGTGGATCGTGCCGGTGTGCGCGGTGGGGCTGCTGGCCGCGTCGCTCTGGCGGGCCGCGCGAGGCTGAGATCTACCAGCTCGAGGGCGAATTGCACCATAGTGATGCAGTTCACCCTCGCGCTCGCAGGGCGAGCCCGCGTCGCCGCCTCGATAGCCGTCGATGCCGCTCGCCGAGACCGAGCAAACGTCCGACGGCGGTCAGGTCGCGGCGGCGAGCTGGTTGCGCCCCGACTGCTTGGCCACGTACAAGGCGGCGTCGGCGCGCCCGAACAGGTCTATGGCGGACTCGGCGCCGTCCCACATGGCCACGCCCGCTGAGCAGGTGCACCCCTCCGGCGCGGCCCGCCGCAGCCGCTCCACCACCACGACGGCGGTGTCCAGGGCGCGGCCGGGGATGAGCGCGGCGAACTCGTCGCCGCCGTAGCGAGCCAGGACGTCGCCGCCGCGCAGCTCTGACCGCCACGCCTCGGCGGCCTGGCTGAGCAGCGCGTCGCCGGCCAGGTGGCCGCGCTCGTCGTTGTAGCGCTTGAAGCCGTCCACGTCGAGGACGGCGACGCACACCGGGAGCGTGTCGCGCGCCGCCCGGGCCAGCTCACGGGCGAGGGTCTCCTCCCAGGCGCGGCGGTTGGGCAGGCCGGTGAGCTGGTCGGTGAGGGCGAGGGTCTCGAGCCGGCGCAGCAGCGCGTGGCGCTCCTCCAGTACGCCCAGCAGCTCGCCGATGTGGCCGCCCACGGCCGCCAGCGCGCCCACCGCCGACCGGTCGCGCACGCGCACCTCGGCGGAGAAGAACTCGATCACGCCCACCACCTCGCCCTCGCGCGTCGCGGGCACGGCGACCGCCGAGTGCAGCCCCGCGGTGCGCGCGGCGCGGGCGCGGAGCATGCCGGGGTCCGCCGGGTAGTCATCGATCCACACCGGCTCGCGGCGCTCAAGCGCCTGGCCGGGCAGCCCGGCGCCGGGCTCGAGGCGCAGCTGGCGGGTCAGGCGCTCGAGCTCTGAGGCGTCGACGCGCCCGCTGGTCCAGCCGGCGGCAAGCTCGAGGACGCCGTCGCCGGCCACCGCCCAGAACCCGCCGACGTCCCAGCCCATGTCCTGGCCCAGGCGATCAAGAAGGGCCTCGAGGGCCTCCTCGGGGGTCTCGGCGCGGGCCATCGCGGTGGTCACCGACCGCATGGCCCGCAGGACCTGCTCGCTGAGCCGCCGCTCGGTGATGTCGTGCAGGAAGGCGTGGAAGGTGGGCGCGCCGGCGTCACCCGAGGGGTCGCAGGCGATGGTGACCTCGACCGGGAACTCGTAGCCGTCGCGGTGGATCGCGCTCAGCTCGGTGCGCCGGCCGAGCAGGTTGCCCTCGCCCGTGTCCAGGAAGCGGCGAATCCCGTCACGATGGGCCCGGCGAGAGCATTCGGGCACGATCGTGTCGGCCAGGTCGCGTCCCAGCACCGCGTCGCGCGCGTGCCCGAACGTGCGCTCCGCCGCGGGGTTCCAGTCGAGGATCCTGCCGGCGGCGTCCATGGCGATGAACGCGTCGTGCGCGGTGTCCAGGATCGACCGGGTCAACGGCGCGCCGGACGCGCCGGCGCGACTGTTCTCCGCCCCCGGGGACCCCGCTCCGGGGAGCCGGTCAGTCACGCGGGCAACGATATAGCCGGGTCCGGCGTCGCGGCAAGAGGGGTCGCCCCTACGATGGGGCCACGTGCCGGCGGTGGTGGTCCCATGAGGCGCAGGACGGCGGTGGTCATCGGCTCAGGCCCCAACGGGCTGGCCGCCGCGATCACCCTCGCCCG
>DASXCN010000676.1:0-2001 GCA_036491155.1 Solirubrobacteraceae bacterium
TGGGCGGGCGTGCTCTTCGGGATGCTGGTGCGCTCGCCGGACGCGATGCAGGGGGTCGGCTTCATCGTCATCTTCCCGCTCAGCTTCCTGGCGGGCACGTTCGTGCCCATCGCCGGGATGGACGCCATCCCGCGCGCGATCGCGCAGTGGGACCCGATCTCGGCGCTCGTCGCCGCGGTCCGCGGTCTCACCACCCCCGGCATCCATCAGGGGGGCTCGTGGCAGCTTGACCACCCCGAGTTGGCCATGGCTCTGTGGTGCGTCGTCCTGCTGGCCGTCTGCGTTCCACTCGCTCTGAGGCGGTTTAACCGTACGCTTGCGGCATGACCTATTCGATCGTCGCCCGCGACCCCGCGACGGGCCAGCTGGGCGTGGCGGTCCAATCACACTGGTTCAGCGTCGGGCCCATCGTCCCGTGGGCCCGACCGGGCGTGGGGGCGGTGGCCACTCAGGCCAACGCCGAGGTGGCCTACGGCCCCCGCGCGCTGGACCTGCTGGAGCGCGGGATGTCGCCGAGCGGCGCCCTGGAGCGACTGCTCGCCGAGGACCCGCTGGCCAGCTCGCGCCAGGTGGCTGTCGTCGACGCCCGCGGCGAGGTGGCGGCGCACACCGGCGAGGCCTGCATGGCGTTCGCCGGTGACGTCCAGGGCGACGGCGTGTCCTGTCAGGCCAACATCATGGCCACCGCCGAGGTGTGGCCGGCGATGCTGGCGGCCTTCGGCTCGGGCCAGGGCAGCCTCACCACCCGCCTGCTCACGGCGCTCAACGTCGCCGAGTCCGCGGGAGGTGACCTGCGCGGGCGCCAGTCCGCGGCGATCCTCGTCGTCCCCGCGTCCGGCGACCCGTGGGCAACCGTCACGGCATTGCGCGTCGAGGACCATCCCGAGCCGCTGCGTGAGCTGTCGCGCCTCGCCCGTCTCGACGAGGCCTACCGGATCGCCGGCCAGGGCGACGAGCGCCTCGCCGAGGGTCGCCACGACGAGGCCTCGGCGCTGTTTCGCGCAGCCTGTGAGCTCGCGCCCGAGTCAGACGAGCTGCGCTTCTGGGCGGGCCTGGGCGCCGCGCAGGTCGGCGACATGGACGCGGCGCTGGCCGATGTGCGACAGGCGATCGAGGCTCACCCCGGCTGGCTGGAGCTGTTGCGCCGCCTGACGCCCGAGGTTGCCCCGTCGGCGCCCTCCGTGCTGGCGGCGCTCGACGGCCACGTCGCCTAGGGCCGCGTCCGCCTCCGCCTCAGTCGATGAGGACCCCCGGGTTGAGCGCCCCGGCGGGGTCAAGGGCCGCCTTGGCGGCGCGCAGGGCGGCGGCGAACGGCTCAGGCCGCTGGCGGTCATACCAGGGGCGATGGTCGCGCCCGACGGCGTGGTGGTGGGTGATGGTGCCGCCGGCGTCGAGGACCGCATCGGCCGCGACGGCCTTGATCTGCGCCCACTGCTCGAGCTCCTCGCCGCGCCGGCCGGGCGCCAGCACGGTGAAGTAGGGGGCGGGGCCGTCGGGATAGACATGGGTGAAGCGGCAGGTCACCGAGCCGGCGCCGCACACCTCGTGCACGGCGGCGGCGGTCCGCTCCATCACCGTCTGGTGCAGCGACGCGAAGCGGTCCCAGGTGACGGCGGTCTCGAACGTCTCGGAGATGACGCCCATGGCCACGAACGTGTCGCGCAGGTAGGGGACGCGCAGGAACGCATCGCGCCAGGTGCCGACGGAATCGTCGGCGGTCCCTTCGCGCGGCGCATCCCACGTGCCGCTGTGGTCCGCGCAGCAGGTCAGGGCCTCGTCCAGCCGCGGCTGCACGGCGACGGCGCCGGACTCGAAGCCGAGCACCAGCAGCGCGTGCGTACCGTCGCCCGCGCCCGTCAGCTTGGCCTCGTCGGGGTCGATGAGCCGGCAGTTGGCGGGGTAAAGGCCCGATTGAGAGAGGGCGCGCACCGCCGCGGCGCCCGCTTGGAAGGTGGCAAACCGGACCCCGGCCGACGCCCGGAAGCGCGGCCGCGGGCGCAC
>DASXCN010000677.1:0-2274 GCA_036491155.1 Solirubrobacteraceae bacterium
CCGCTCATCGCCCGCCTGCGCGAGCAGAACGTGATCGCGGCCCTGGGCCACTCAGACGCCGGCTATGAGGAGGCGACCGCCGCGATCGGCGCCGGGGCCAACCACGTCACGCACCTGTTCAACGCGATGCCCGCGCTGCACCACCGCTCGCCCGGGCTGGCGGGCGCAGCGCTCGAGGCCGACCTCCCCTGCGAGCTCATCAACGACGGCCGCCACCTCCACCCCGCCGTCCTCGCTCTCGTGGCGCGCGCCATCTCCCACCCCGTCCTGGTCACCGACGCGATCGCGGCGACCGGCGGCGGTGACGGTACGTTCAGCCTGGCCGGGCAGGAGGTCCGCGTCGCCGACGGCGAGGCCCGTCTCAGCGCCACCGGATCACTTGCCGGGAGCACGCTGACGATGAGCGAGGCGCTGCGCCGCGCCGTGCACGACAGCGGCCTCGGCATCGAGCGGGCGTCGGCGGCGGCCTCCGCCCACCCCGCTCGCGTCCTCGGTCTCGACGCGTCGCTCGGGTCCGTCGCCCCCGGCCGCCGTGCCGACCTGGTGGTGCTGGACGACGACCTACAGGTGACCGCGGTGATGGCCGGTGGCGCCTGGTGTGGATGACGGGTGCCGGGTGCCGCGGGTCGATGGCGACCCTCGAGCGTCAGCCGACGAGCCGCTCCCAGACGACCTCGCCGTCGACGCGCTCCTCGGTCGGGGCCATCCCGAGTGCCCGGGCGACACCCATGGACGTGGCGTGCCGAGGGTGGATATAGGCCACGAACCGCCTCACCCCGGCGTCCTGCAGCCACTCGAGGACCGCCGCGGCCGCCTCCCGCGCATAGCCGGCGCCCTGAAAGCGGACGCCCACCACCCAGGCCAGCACGGCGGTCGCCGGGGCGGGCGGGGGCGGATCCTCGGACACCGTGGCCTGCACGAAGCCCATCGCCACATCGTTCTGGCGATCGCGCAGAACCCAGTTGAGCCAGCGCTCCACCCCGTCGGGCGAGCGCCGGGTCTCCTGGCGCCTGTAGCGGTCGCGCAGATCGCCGAGCGTTGGGGGTTCGCCGCCCGTGAACGAGTACAGGCCGCGGTCGGCCAGCAAGGGCGCCATCTCGTCGGCATGGTCCGCACGTAGCGGCTCGAGCCGTAGCCGCGCGGTCTGCAGGGCCACAGGGTCGCGGTCGGCGACATACATAGGTCGATAGCTTGCCGACACCTGACCAATTGAGACAGACCGGGAGCTCGAACATGCACCAGCGCCTCTCCTCCTTCGCCATCCTCGCCGTCACCGCGAGCGTCGCCCTCGCCGCGTCGACCCCGGCCGGCGCGTCCGGCGGCCACATCGCCAAGCTCGCCCCGCCCGTCATCCACGAGCCCTTCACCCCTATGCCGTGCTCGGGCAAGCCCGGCAATCGCTCGACGCTCCAGGAGGAGGGCTGCGCCGAGCAGCAGATCCTTCACAGCGACACGCAGATCGATGCGCTCAACCAGAAGATCTTCAACGCGCTGCACACCACCTCGGCCCGCCGCGACCTACTCGCCGGCCATCGGGCGTGGCTGGCCTACCGCAAGAGCTACTGCCTCAGCGTGTCCGACGTCTTCCAGGGCGGGACGCTGGCCGGAGTGGTCGACGCCGACTGCGTCGCCACAGTGAACGGGCAGCACGTCACCAACCTCAAGACGTTCCTCAAGGATCTGACGTCCAACGGCGGCTGACGCCACCGCCGGCTGGACCGGTCACGCCTGACCCTCAGCCGTCGATCGTCTCGCCCAGCGTCCGGCCCGTCACCACTGACTCCGGGCGCTCGGCGACGACATCGGAGCCCGCGCGGGCGTGCGGGTCGCGGCGCTTGATGAGCAGCCACTGCGGCGGGTCCCCGCGGCCGGTGCGCTGGAGGGCAAATCCGCCCTCGAGCTTCTCGCCGTGCAGGACGAACACCGCGTGGCCGCGGTCCAGCGCCTCCGGCCACGGCACCCGGCCGCCCTGCTCATAGGTCCCGCGGTCCCAGATGATCACCCCGCCGCCGTGGCCGGGGCCCTCGAAGGTGTTGTGCCCGGCGTCGTGGTCGGGCACCTGCACCGCCAGCCGTTTGACCGCCGGGTCCAACGACGGGCCCTTAGGCACCGCCCACGAGCGCATCACGCCATCGACCTCGAGACGGAGGTCGTAGTGGTGGGCCGTCGCCTGGTGCTCCTGGACCACGAACACGCCCGCGCTCACGCCGCGCACGGCGAACTGCTCGTGGCCCTCGACCTTGACCTTCTCTGACTCGACGACGGTGCCGGCAC
>DASXCN010000678.1:0-5339 GCA_036491155.1 Solirubrobacteraceae bacterium
CGTGCGCCATCTCGCGCATGCTCTTCTGCTCGTCGGTGAGGGTGAAATCAACCACCGTAATCTCCTTTTACAGGCTCTGATTGACTAGTCAGTCAACGTGCTCTCAGGCAAAGGATACCCCCAATTCCCGACGCCGCAACACGACGAATGTCTAAGTTCTTGCAGGGCCCCCGGCCCTGGCACACTTAACGATGTGCAAGGCGCGTTCGGCACCGTGGTGCTCGCCGTGTGCGGCGTGGGAATCGCCGGGGCGGTCGTCGCGCTCCTCCTCGGGCGCCGCACCTGGGAGGACTACGGCCGCAACCACCTGCTCATGGAGCGCAGCCCCATGCAGCCGGCCGCCGGCTCGGCGGCGGCGGTGTCAGAGCGCGACGAGGAGATCCGCCAGATGCTCGAGGCCCGCAATGCGCGGCGGCGCCGGCGCGGCGAGCCCGAGATCGACGTCGACGCCGAGGTCACCCGGCTCACCGCCCCCGCCGTCGACGACGACCTGCGCGCCGAGATTCGCGACCTGGTCATTGCCCGCAACCATCGACGCGCGCGCCAGGGCAAGCCGCCTCTGGACGTCGAAGCCGAGATCGAGCGCCAGATCGCCGCTCTGAGCGGGCTGTGACCGCTCGCTGACGCCGCCCGAGCCCGTCAGGCGGTACGCTGCGCCCATCATGGCCGACCCACGCCGCGTTGAGCTGGACGACCTCGTCAATCGTCCGGGCACGTACTTCAATCCCCAGACCGAGGTGCTCATCGTCGTCGATGACTCCCCCGAGCTCGACTCCGAGATCTTCAACATGGAGGAGTTCGAGGGCGCCGACTGGGTCCAGATCTCCGACGAGCTCCCTGTCGACGAGCATCGCCGCGACGAGCTGCTCGAAGCCTTCCAGGTGCATCTGCACGCCGGCTCGGCCGAGGAGGAGGACGACGGCGGGGACTCCTCCGACGAGCTGGAGGAGGACGACCAGGAGGCTGGGCGCGAGTAGCCGCCCGCGGGCGCGGACCGGCGCCCGGGCTCATCGCCGGGCGCCTCGCGGCGACGTGCTGGCGCGGGGCGTCAGCTCCCGTTGAGGATCGAAGCGCACTTCTGCATCTTCAGCACGTCCTGACCGGCGGACTGGATGCATTGGCTGTACTTCTCGATCTTGGCTGTGCTGCCTGAGCCCGAGGAGCCCGAGGAGCCTGAGGAGCCCGAGCCCGTCGCTCCCGTCGATCCCAGCGAGCCCGCGCCGACCGAGCCCTCGATTCCCGTCAGCACCGAGCGCAGCTTGGTGGTGAACTCGCTGTAGGGCCGGACGTTGGTGGGCGCCGCGATCGTCTGGGGCTGGTTGACGTTGGAGTACTGGAGGCCGAAGCCGATCCCCGCCGACGTCATGCCCCCGGCCACCGTCGAGAGCCGCCCGCTCACGGGGAGCTTGAGGTTGAGCGAGAGCTTGCGCAGCACCTTGTCGCTCTTGCCCGTCCACACGTCGACGGTGGCGTTCTTGACGGCGGCCGCGATCTTCTGCTGGGTCGCCTGGGGGATGGAGCTGGGGACCTTGGTCCCGGTGGAGCTCGACGCCTTGCCCAGGAGCGTGTTGATGTCTGCGAGCAGCGCGGTCACGTTGACCCCGGCGCGGATGTGCGTGGTGTCGGTCCCGTCGATGGTGTCCGAGCCCACCACCGACGCGTTGGTGAGCCAGTGCTCAGGGTTGATGCCCAACGAGGACAGGCCACCGCCCTGATTGGACGAGCCCACGGAGGAGAAGCCCGACTCCAGGCGCTGGAAATCAGCCGCGGGCAGCTGGTAGGCGGCGCCCGAGAGGGTGACGTAGCCGCTGGTGCCGGTGGACACGATGCCCAGCTGGCCCTTGCGGCCCAGCGCCGAGATCGCGATGGTGAAGTTCGACTGAGGCAGCTTGCCGGTTCCGCGGCTCTGGAAGGGGCCGCTGATGCTGAAGCTGATGGGGGTGGTCAGCGTGCTCGACCCCGAGGGGCTGACGGTCAGGCTGATGCCCAGCACCCCGCTCTTGACGGGCTTGCCGCTGGCGAAGGTCTGCTTGAGCAGGGTCTGCGCGCCGCCGGAGGAGCCCGACCCGCCCGAACTGGACCCGCACGCGGCGAGCCCTAACGCGGCCACGACCACGCCGAGGAGCAGTCCCTGCCGCAACCACGGCGTGCGGGACGTGTTCCGGGTCTGCATGCAACATCCTCCTCAGTCGTGGCAGGGACCAGGGCGCGAATGTAGCATCGCCCCAGTGCGCAGGAGCCTCATCGTCCTGCTCGTCGTGCTGTTCTTCCCCGCCGCCGCGTCTGCCACACCGGTGCTGGTCCTGGGCCATGACGGGCGGGCCACCCGCCACGACGACCGCTTCGTCACCGGCCCGGCGCGCACCCCCGCGCCGGCGAGCGTCGCGACCCCGGGTCTCTCGACCTCCGAGCATGCGGCGCGCGCCACCCGGCCCAAGCCCAAGCCCAAGCCCAAGAAGCCCCAGATCACCTTCCTGTCAGAGCTCGCCCGGCTGCACCGGACCGGGCAGCTGAGCACCGCCTCCTATCGCGCCGACGTCGCCGCCTACAACCACGCGCTGGCCACCGAGCGCAAGTTGCGGGGGACGCGGCGCACCGAACTCACCGCGATCACCGTGACCCTGCATGACATCGCCGCGGCGCACCAGCTGACCCCGTCGCGGCTGCCGGCCATCATGGCCACCCTGCAGGCCAACCAGCGGTGGTGGACGACGGGGCCGCTGCTGGCCAGCGGGCAGCGAGTGGAGTTCGCCGGCTCTCAGCTGGTGTGGCAGTACTACCCCGGCCAGGGCATCCAGCTTCAGGTGCTGGGGACGTTCGGCAAGGCGGACGGCCTCTACACAGCGGGGGCAACGCAGTACCCGGCGATGGAGCAGCTGCTGTCGGAGATGATCCCGCTCGCCGCCCAGCGCGGCGGCGGGCTGGCCTGGGAGTACTACTTCCACTTCGACGGCGGCACGCCGCCCTGGACCAGCGCCATGTCGCAGGCGACAGGGCTGGAGGCGCTCAGCCGCGCCTACCAGGCGACGGGCAACGCCGACTACCTCACCACCGCCACCGATGCGTTGCCGATCTTCAGCGTCTCGCCCCCGGTGGGGGTCAACGTCAAGGCGCCCTCCGGGACGCGTTTTCTCCAGTACACCTTCGCCCCCACCACCGACATCATCAACGCCTTCCTACAGACGCTGATCGGCCTCTACGACTTCGCGCAGGTCAGCCACAACGCGACGGCGGCGGCCCTGTTCGCCGCCGGCAACGCCGAGGCGCAGGCCGAGCTGCCCAGCTTCGACACCGGCGCGTGGTCCCTGTACCAGCCCGGCATCGAGGACACCCTGAGCTACCACGAGCTCGTCACCGGCTTTCTGCAGCAGCTGTGCTCGCGGACGCGGTCCCCGGTGTACTGCACCACCGCCCAGCACTTCCAGGCCTACCTGAAGATTCCGCCCACGCTCAGCCAGCTGACCACCACGGCGCGCTCCCGAAGCGCGTTCGCGCTGCGCTTCCGCCTGTCCAAGGTGTCGCACGTGGGAGTGACCGTGACCAACGCCGGCGGCACGGCCGTGTTCGCCACCAGTGCGTCGTTCGGCTACGGGGTGCACAGCTTCACCGTGCCGCGGATCAAGAAGGCCGGGGCCTATGGGGTGGTGCTTACCGCCACCGACCTGGCGGGCAACTTCGCGCGGATCACCGGGAACCTGCAGATCACGCGCTGAGCGGCGAGGGCTCGCGAGGTCCGGAGCCCTAGACTCGCGCCGATGGGGCGGCCCAGGACGATCCTCTACACCGGCAAGGGCGGCGTCGGCAAGACCTCGGTGGCCGCCTGCACGGCGCGTGGCTGCGCGGCGGCCGGTCTGCGCACGCTGGTCATCTCCACCGATCCCGCGCACAGCCTGTCGGAGTCGCTGGGCGCCGAGCTGGGCGCGGACCCCGTCGGGGTCGCAGATTGCCTCTGGGGCCAGGAGGTCAAGGCCCAGGAGGAGATGGAGCGCCACTGGTCGGGCGTGCAGGAGTGGCTGGGCGAGCTGCTGGTGGAGCGCGGCGTGGACCGGATCTCGGCCGAGGAGCTGACCGTCCCACCCGGTGGCGACGAGCTGTTCGCGCTGCTGCGGCTACAGGCCCACCACGAGTCCGGCACCTGGGACGTGATCATCGTCGACTGCGCGCCCACGGGCGAGACCCTGCGGCTGCTCTCCTTCCCCGACGTCGCCCGGTGGTGGATCGACAAGGTGTTCCCCTTCGAGCGCCAGCTCATGGCCGCCGCGCGCCCGATCGCCCGCTCGCTGCTGGACATCTCGCTGCCGGGCCGCGCCGTCTTCGCCGACATCGAGCGGCTGTCGCAGAGCCTCATCGCGATGAACGAGATCCTCCGCGACCACACCCGCTCCACGATCAGGCTGGTGATGAACCCCGACAAGATGGTCATCGGGGAGGCGATGCGCACGTTCACGTATCTCAACCTCTACGGGTTTCTGACCGACGCGGTCATCGTCAACCGCCTGTTCCCCGACGGCGTCGGGGACTACTTCGCCGGCTGGCGACGCGTCCAGGAGCAGCACCTGGAGCGCGTGCACTCGGCCTTCGCCCCCGTGCCGGTGCTGTGCGCCCCGTACTTCGAGCAGGAGGTGGTGGGGCCCGAGATGCTCGATCGCCTGCGCGCCGAGCTGTTCGCCGATGCCGATCCGGCGGCGGTGCTGCACGACGCGCTGGCGCAGGAGCTCGAGGTGCTGGACCACGGGGCCCGGCTGCGTCTGGACCTGCCCTTCGCCGACAAGGGCGACATCTCGCTCAAGAAGATCGGGCTGGAGCTGGTGGTGGGCGTCGACGGCCAGCGCAGAACCATCATGCTGCCCCCCGCCATGGCCGCCATGCGGCCCTCGGCCGCCACCTTCGAGGGCGGAGCGCTGGAGATCAGGTTCGATGGCGAGCAATGAGCCCCACGAGCAACGCGCTCAGCCCCCGCGTGAGCCCGTCGAGGATGCGCTGGGGCGCCTGGAGGAGCGGCTGGACCGTGCCTCGAGGGCGGCCGAGCGGCTGCTGGCCGACGCTGCCGAGCGGATGACGGCGGGGCGTGAGCCGGTCGAGGCCGGCACCGACGGGGAGGACGACCCCACCACGACGCCCCCGGCCGGCTGGCAGCAGAGGCAGGGCGGGCATGAGCGCGACACGCCACCGCCGCTGCTCGCCGACGCCGACCTGTTGCTGGGCCTGTTCGCGGCCGTGCGCGACCGCATCCCGCCCGATCTCCAGCAGCGGCTCGCCGAGGCCGTCCGCGAGGTCCTGCTGGCCCTCCGGGCGCTGATCGACTGGTACCTGGAGCGCACCGACCGGGCCCGCTCGGG
>DASXCN010000679.1:0-8527 GCA_036491155.1 Solirubrobacteraceae bacterium
GGCCCGCCCAGCACGGCGATGCCGGTGATGCCCCCGTAGACGCCCATCGCCCAGCCGCGCCGCTCGGGTCCGTAGGCGGCGGAGACCAGCGCGAGCGCCAGTGGCGCCACCAGCGCGGCGGCCGATCCCTGGACGGCGCGCGCGGCGATGAGCAGGGCCGCGTTGGGCGCCAGCGCGCACGCGATCGAGCCGATCAGGAACATCCCCAGCCCGGCGGCGAACAACCGGCGGCGGCCCAGCCGGTCGCCCAGCGCGGAGGCGGGGATGAGCAGCACGGCGAAGGTCAGCCCGTAGGCGTTGACGGTCCACTCCAGCTCATCCAGCGAGGCGTGCAGGTGGCGGTGGATCGCCCCCAGTGCCGTGGCGACGACGAGCGCGTCGAGTGCCACCATCAGCGATGCCACCGAGCCCAGGATCAGCACCCAGCGAGCGGTCTTGTTGTTCACAGCTCCTCCTTTGCGCCCACCGCCGCGGGGGCAGGCGAGGTCTGGTGTCTTGGTCCTCGCTGATTGAGACCGCACGGAGTCGCAGAATTGAGCGATGATTTTCTGCGGCCGTCGGTGTCAGAGCTGAGTGGATGCGTGAGATGACCTGGCAGCAGGAGCGCCTGGAGCACAACCGCCTCGCCCGCGCTCAGCGCGGCGACGAGGATGCGTTCGCCGCGCTGACTGCCCCCTACCGCCGCGAGCTGCAGCTGCACTGCTACCGGATCCTCGGCTCCCTCCAGGACGCCGAAGACCTGCTCCAGGAGACGCTGCTGGCGTCGTGGCGAAGCCTTGAGCAGTTCGAGGGGCGCTCCTCGCTGCGCGCGTGGCTGTACACGATTGCCACCAACCGCTGCCTCAACGCTCTCCGCGACCGCGAGCGCCGCCCGCGGACCGCTCCCGGTCACCAGCCCGCGGCGGCCGCCCCAGAGAGCTTTGCCGAGATCGGCTGGCTCGAGCCCTACCCGGACGCGCTGCTGGAGGGCGTCATCGACGCCGGCAGGGCGGGGTCTGATCCCGCCGCGCGCTACGAGGCCAAGGAGACCGTGGCGCTGGCCTTCGTCTCCGGGCTGCAGCACCTCGCGCCCCGCCAGCGCGCGGTGCTCGTGCTGCGCGACGTGCTGGGCTTTCACGCCGACGAGGTCGCCGACATGCTCGGCTCCAGCGAGGCTTCGGTCAACAGTGCGCTGCAACGCGCCCGGGCCAACCTTGAGCGGCGTCTGCCGCCGCGCCCGGAGCGCCTGACCGTGCCGCGCGACGGTGAGCAGGCGGAACTGGTGGCGCGCTTTGCCGAGGCCTTCGAATGCGACGACGTCGACGGCGTCGTCGCGCTGCTCACCGACGACGCCGTCGTCAGCATGCCGCCCCAGCCCGAGTCCTACCAGGGCCGTGAAGCGGTCGAGGAGTTCCTGCGCTGGCGGATGATCGACCGTCTGCGGTTGGCGCCGTCCTGGCGCTTTGTCGCCTTCGGCGCCAACCTGCAGCCCGCCTACGCCTACTACCTGGAGCGCGACGGCGGATGGGTGCGCTCGGGCGCGTTCGTGCTGAGTGTGCGCGCCGATGGCATCGCATCGATCACCCGCTTTCACGACGACGGGCTGCTCGACCGCTTCGGGGTTCCCGCCCGGTTGTAGAGGCGCCGTCAAGTAGCGGCGCGCCCTGCCGATGCTGTTTGGCATGGGCAAGGACTGCCGAGCGGTCAGGGCATCGCCGGCGCAGATGATCTGCGTCGCGCTGGCCGCTGCCGTGGCGGCGATCGCGCTGGTCGTCGCCCACTTCGTTCACGGCCACGTCGGGCTGGCGTTCGACGTCGCCTGGACGTCGTCGGCGGTGGCGGCGCTGGGCGGCATGCTGCTGGCCCGCCGCGCGTCGACCGGGCGCCGGCGTCGCCGCTTTGCCCTGTGGGCCGCCGCCGCGGGCTGCTGGGTGATCGGGCAGCTGCTCTGGGACCTCTACGGGATCCTCGGCCTTCCCCAGTCGCCCAACCCCGCCGACGTCGCCTGGTGGCTCTTCCCGGTCCTGGTTACGGCGGGCCTCATCCGCTCCGGCGCGCGGTCGCCGTCGGCGCGCGCCGTGGGCATGGTTGAGACGCTGACCACGATGGCCGCCGCGGTCGCACTGACCGTCGCCGAACTGTGGCCAGACGTCACGGCGTCCATCCTGCCGGCGGCGTCGAAGGTCTCGGCCATCGTCTATCCGTCCATCTACATCGCCGCTGCCGTGGTCACGCTCCAGGCAATCATCGGCGGCGCGCTGCGGGAGGATCGGCGGTCGGTCGCCGGCTTGGTCATGGCCGGCATGGCCGTCGAGGGGGTGGCGTTTGGTCTGTGGAGCCCGCAGCTGCTCGCCGGTACCTATGTCCCCGGCCAGACGCTCATCGATCCACTGTTCGTCGTCGGGCTGCTGATGATCGCCGCCGGCGGGACGCTCTCCGCGCGCCGCGCCGAGATCGCACCCGAGGTCGCCGGGCCCGCCCGCAGCGGCTGCGTGGTGCCCGGGCTGATGTTCGTGCTGCTCATGGCAGCGCTGGTGCGGGCAAACCTCACCGATGCGCCCGCCGAGGTGACCCTCATCCTCCGCGCCGGCCTGTTCTTCTCCGCGCTCGCGTTCGTGGCCCGTGGCGTGCTGCTGGAGCGTCGCCTGCGCCATCTCCTGGAGCGCGAGCGCGCGGCGCACTCCGCGCTGGCCGAGCGCGAGTCCGAGCTGGCGCGGCTGAACGAGCAGCTGGTGGAGGACTCCCGCCGCGATCCGCTCACCGGTATGCGCAACCGCCGCGCTCTGGCCGACGATCTGCTCGAGCTCGATGCGCGGCGCGACGTGGAGGGCGCCTTCGCCGTGGCGCTGTGCGACGTGGACCACTTCAAGGCCTACAACGACCGCCTCGGCCATCTCGCCGGCGATCACGCCCTGCGGACGATCGCGGCGATCGTGCGGGCCACGCTGCGGCCCGGCGATCTCGCCTACCGCTTCGGCGGCGAGGAGCTCCTGCTCGTCCTGCGCGATGCCGGAGCCGACGAGGCCCGCGCGGTGGCCGAGCGCGTTCGCGACGCGGTCCAGGCCGCCGCGATCCCGCACCCCGACGGGGCCGGCGGCATCGTCACCATCTCCGCCGGCGTCGCCGCGGGCGCCGACGAGACCGACAGGCTGCTGGCCCGCGCCGACGGGGCGCTCTATGACGCCAAGCACGGCGGGCGCAACCGGACCGTGGTGGCGGCGGACGCCGCGCCGGAGTCGGTCGGGCTGCGCCAGCACGAGCCCGCCGACGGGCCGGTGCCCCGGCACCTGCGCAGCATGCTCGCCGTCTCGCGTGCCGCGGCGTCGGGTCAGGGGCCAGCACCCGTGCTGGAGGCGCTGGCCGAGACGATCCGCTCCGAGCTGTCCTTCCACGTCGTCGCCATCAACCTGCTGGACGCCGACACGGGCGAGATGCGGATCGTTACCGTGCTCGGCGACGACGACGCCCGGGCCACCCTGATGGGGACCTCGAGCACGTGGTCTGAGTGGGAGCCCGTGATGGGCCCGGAGTTCGCGCGCCAGGGCGCCGTCTGGCTGCCCGCGGGGGCATCTGACTGGGGCGACCAGATCGCCTGCTGGACGCCGGCGATGAGCGCGGTCCCCGGACCCGACGGCTGGCATCCCGAGGACATGCTCCTGCTGCCGCTGCGCGGCCAGGACGGGACGATCCTCGGCACGGTCTCGGTGGATCAGCCCGCCAGCGGGCGCCGCCCCACCGACGACCAGGTCGCCTACCTGATGTCCGTCGTCGACCACGCCGCCATCGGTGTCGAGCAGACCCTGCGCGAGGCCGGCGATGCCGCCGGGCCGGCCGGGCAGTCCTCGGAGCTGCGGCTGGCGGCCGCGATGCTGCTGGCCGAGGCGCTGGACATGCGCGACCCGAGCACCGGCCGGCATTCGCGCACCGTCGGCGAGTACGCCCGGCAGACCGCGGAAGCGCTCGAACTCGCCCCCGAGCGGGTGCAGCGCATCCACGCCGCCGGCGTGCTGCACGATCTCGGCAAGCTGGGGATCGCCGACGCGATCCTCTACAAGCCGGGCCCGCTGAGCGACTCCGAGTGGGAGGAGATGAAGCGCCACCCGGAGATCGGCGCCCGGATCCTTCTGCACGCCGGCCTGGCCGACATCGCCCAGTGGGTGCGCGCCCACCATGAGCGCGTCGACGGCGGCGGCTACCCCGACGGCCTGGACGCCGGGGAGATCCCCCTGGAGGCGCGCATCCTCGCCGTCGCCGACGCCTACGAGGCGATGATCGCCGACCGCCCCTATCGGTCCGGGATGGCACCCGCGGACGCCCGCGCCGAGCTTGAGCGCTGCAGCGGCGGTCAGTTTGACCCGGTGGTGGTCCGGGCCTTCCTAGGCCTGGATTCCACCGCCGTCGAGCACCCAAGCCTGCCCATTGATGGCAGCGGCGCCCGGGGAGGCGAGATGCACGATCGCGTCGGCCACCTCGTCGGGCTCCAGTAAGCGCCCCAGCGGTGACGCGGCGGCCAGAGCCGCCTCGGCCTGCTCAGCCGAGCGGCCGGTGCTCTGCACGATCTGGGAGATCGAGCGATTGGTCATCTCGGTGCGCACGAAGGTCGGGCACACGGCGTTGACGCGCACCCCGGTGCCGGCGAGCTCAGCCGCCACCGCGCGGGTGAGGCCGATGACCGCATGCTTGGAGGCGGTGTAGGCGGTGGTGTAGGGAACGCCGGCGCGTCCCGCCGTGGAGGCGACGGTGACCACGGCGCCGGCGCCGCGCTCGCGCATGCCGGGCACCACCGCTCGCATGCACAGAAACGCGCCGGTGGCGTTGACCTCGAGGTGGCGCCGCCAGGAGTCGAGGGTGGTGCGTTGAAGCGGCGCGGACTCGCCCATCCCGGCGTTGTTGACCAGCACGTCAACGGCGCCGATCTCGCCGAACACCTGCGCCACAGTGGTTTCGTCGGTGACGTCACAGACGTGGGTCTCGACCTCCAGGGCGGCGAGCGCCTCGGCGTCGCGCCCGAGGGCCACCACCCGGTCTTCGAGAGCGACGAAGCGTTTGACGGTGGCCTTCCCGATCCCTTTGGCGCCGCCGGTGACCACGACGGTGCGGGGCTGGGTCACGTACCGGCCTCGGCGGCACGGAACAGGGAGCGGGCGATGATCTCGCGCTGGATCTCCGAGGCGCCCTCGTAGATCCGTGGCGCGCGCACGTCGCGGTAGAGGTGCTCGAGGGGATGGCCCTGTTCGAGCGCGACCGCGCCGTGAAACTGCACGGCGGCGTCGACGGCGGCTTGCGCCACCTCGGTGGCCAGGAGCTTGGCCATGGCGGCCACACCGGGGTCAGACACGCCGTGGTCGTGAGCCAGCGCGGCCTGGTGGACGAGCAGCCGCGCCGCCTCGGTCTGGGCGTGAAGCTCGGCGAGCCGGTGGGCTACGGCTTGATGCTCCTTCAGGGGCTTGCCGAACGTCTCGCGCTCGAGGGCGTAGGACGCGGCGAGGTCCAGGGCGGTCCTGGCCATGCCGATGGCAAAGGCGCCGACGCTCGGCCGGAACAGGTCAAGCGTCGACATCGCCACCCGAAAGCCGGCGCCGGGCTGCCCGAGCACCTGCTCGGGTCCGACGTACACGTCGTCGAAGGTCAGCGAGCCGATCGCGTGGGCGGCGAGCATCTCCCGGGGCTCGCCGCTGAGTCCGGGCGAGTCGCCGGGAACGGCGAAGGCGGTGAGGCCCCGCGCGCCGGTGGCGGCGGCGCTTCGCGCAAACACGGTGTACACGTCGGCAGCCGGCGCATTGGAGATCCATAGCTTCTCGCCGCTCAGGCGGTATCCACCGTCGCCGTCGGGCGCCGCATGCAACGACAGCGCCGCCGGGTCAGAGCCGGCATCGGGCTCGGTGAGTGCGAACGCCGCAATCGCCGCGCCCGCGGCCACCTTGGGAATCCACTGGGCCTTGAGCGACTCCGATCCGGCCTGGACGATCGGGTACGCGCCGAGGCCCTGCAACGCGAACGCAGTCTCGGCCTCGGTGCAACCCCGCGCCAGGCCTTCGCGGATGAGGCAGAGCTCGATGGCGCTCACGTGATCGCGCTCGAACAGGCGGGCCAGCAGCCCGTGCTCGGCCAGCGCCACGACGAGCGGGCGGTTGACGCGCCCCGGTTCGCCCGCCGCAGCGATCGGAGCCAGCGTCTCGGCGGCCAGCTGCCAGGTCCGCTCGTAGAGGTCGACCTGGTCTCGATTGAGATGAAGGTCGAGGGCGGCGGTCATTCCTCGCGCGGCGCGATTACCGCGACGCCCATGAGCTCGACCTTGGCCGCGGGGTCAAACAGCTCGGTCACGCCGAACAGCCCCATGGCCGGATAGCGGCGGCCGAAGTGGCGGCGCCACACGTCGCCCAACTCGCGCAGGGACGCCCGGTACTCGGGCACCGCGGCCACGAACACCTGCAGCGACACGAGGTCGGATGGCTCACCCCCGGCGGCGCGCAGCGCGGTGACCAGGTTGCCGGCGGCGACGTCGAACTGCTCGACGATGGTCTCGCCCACCACCGAGCCGTCGGGCGCCTGCGCGACCTGGCCGCCGAGATAGATGGTGTCGCCGGCGCGGACCGCGTGCGAGAACCCGGTGGGCGCCGCCAGGTCGGGCGAGTTGATCAGCTCGCTCACCGGCCGCTCCATTCCGGGCGCCGTCCCTCGCTCCACGCCGCGTAGAACTCCTCGAAGTCCTCGGAGTGCATGAGCAGCGCCTGCGTGATCGCCTCGAGCTCGATGGCCGACCCGAGGGCCATGTCGAGCTCGCGCGTGAGCAGCGACTTGGTCGTGGAGTAGGCGAAGGCCGGGCCCTCGGCCAGCCGCTGAGCCAGTGCGCTGACGTGATCGGCGAGGTGGTCGTCGGCGGTGACCGCGGTGGCCAGGCCGATCTCGTGGCAGCGGCGCGCGGTCACCTTGTCGCCGAGCAGAAGCAGCTCGGTGGCGCGGCCCAGTCCCACGATGCGCGGCAGCAGGTAGGCCGAGCCCATGTCGGCGCCGGCCAGGCCGACGCGCGTGAACAGGAACGCGAACGACGAGGACTCGGCCATCACGCGGAAGTCGCAGGCCAGCGCCAGCACCGCTCCGGCGCCGGCGGCGACGCCGTTGATGGCGGCGATCGCGGGGATGGGGCACTCACGCAGTGCCTGCACAACCGAGCCGGTCATCCGGGTGAACTCCAACAGCTCGGAGGTGCCCATGTCCAAGAGCGGGCCGATGATCTCCTCCACGTCGCCGCCCGAGGAGAACCCGTGGCCCTCGCCGGTGATGACCAGCGTCCGCACGTCGCCGCGCGCGGGCAGCTCGGCCACGAGGTCGCGCAGATCCGCGTAGGCCTGGAAGGTGAGCGCGTTGAGTTTCTCGGGGCGGTTGAGGCGCAGCGTGGCCACCCCGTCGGCCACCGAGAACTCGAAGTTCTGCCACTCCGCGGTGAGCGGCGCGCTGGCGCGAAACGGGCTCATGAGGGGCGACGATACTTGACTGGCTCGCTTCGACGGGCGGTATGCTGCCGCGCAGTCTTGGCAGAGAGCGCCTACTGGAATCCGAAGATCGAAACCCTCGAGCGACCGCGGCTCGAGGCCCTGCAGTTGGCCAAGCTGCGCCGGCAGATCACGTGGGCCAAGGAGCGCAGTCCGTGGTACCGGCGGACGCTGGCCGACGTCGAGCCCGAGGCGCTGCGGTCCGTGGACGACCTGCGCTCGCTGCCCGTGCTCACCCGCGAGCAGTGGATGGACTCGCAGTTCGCGCACCCGCCCTACGGCGAGCTGCCCACGATCTCGGGCGCGGGCGCCATCCGCGTGCACACCACCTCGGGCACCACAGGCAAGGGGCCGCTGCGCGCGCTGGACTCGCGCAAGGACTGGGCCTGGATCGCCGAGATGTGGGCCTACGGCATCTGGGGCTGCGGCGTGCGCCCGGGCGACACGGCCTACATCGCCTTCGGCTACGGCTCCTTCATCGGCTTCTGGGGCCTGCACTACTCGATGGAGAAGATCGGCGTCCTCAACGTCCCCGGTGGCGCGCAGACCACCGAGGCGCGGGTGCGCCAGATCGTCGACTTCGGCGCCACCGTCGTGGCCTCGACCCCCACCTACGCCCTGCGCCTGGCGCAGGAGGCCCAGACGCTGGGCATCGACCTGCCCGGCTCGGCGGTGAGCCGGATCATCCTCTCGGGTGAGCCCGCCGGCTCGATCCCGCAGACCAAGGCGCTGATCGAGGAGCAGTGGGGGGCCAAGGCGTTTGACACCGCCGGCATGACCGAGATCGGCACCATCATGGTGTTCGAGTGCGCCCACCAGCCCGGTGGCACGCACATCATCGAGGACCACGTCATCGAGGAGGTCATCGACCCGGCCACGCTCGAGCCCGTGGCGTACGGCCAGCGCGGCGAGCGCGTGGTCACCTCCTTCGGGCGCGGCGCGATCCCGCTGCTGCGCTATCGCACCGGCGACCTGGTGTGCAAGGTCCCGGCCTCGACCTGTGAGTGCGGGCGCGTGTTCGACATCTACGAGGGCGGGATCCTCGGCCGCGTCGA
>DASXCN010000680.1:0-10842 GCA_036491155.1 Solirubrobacteraceae bacterium
TGGTTGGCGTTGACGTTGGCGTTGACCACGACCTGGGCCTTGCCGGCGCCCAGCGTCTGGGCCAGCATCGCGTTGACCTGGCTGGTCATCGAGGCGTCGTACTTCTGGTCGGCCTGCTGCTGGGTGGTCGCGCCGCCGCCGCCGCCGTCGGATGAGGGCCACAGCAGCGAGCCGTCGGCGCCGGTGACCGTCACCTTGTTGATGGACAGGCTGGGCACGCTGGAGGCGACCAGCTGCGCGACACCGCGCACCGAGCTGGCGGGCAGCTGGCTGCCGCCCAGCAGCACCGAGGCGGTGGCCGGCTGGGTCTGGTCTGAGAAGAGCTGGTCCTGGCTTGACGGGATGACGAGGTTGACGGTGGCCGAGGTCACGCCGTCGATGGTCTCGATCGTCTGGGCCAGCTGGCCCTCCAGGGCCCGCTCGTAGGTCAGCTGCTGCTGGAAGTTGCTCTGCCCCAGCTGCTGCTTGTCGAGCAGGGCGAAGCCCGGCTGCTGGTTGGTTAGCAGGCCCGCGGTGGCCAGCGCGACGCGCGCCTGGGCGGTCTGGCTGGAGTTGACCGCGATCGCCGTGCCGCTGTTCTGCAGCTGGTAGCTGATGCCCGCCGACGCGAGGGTGCTGGTGATCTTGCCCGTCTGCGCCGGGTCGATGCCGGCCTCCAGCGTGGAGTAGCTGGGCTTGGAGGCCACCGACATCACGATCATCAGGAAGGCGACGCCCAGCACGAGGGAACCGCCGAGCATCACCCATCCCTTGGGGGACATCTTCTTGGCCATCTCTGCGAAGTTGGGCATGGGTTAGACCTGGGTTTGGAAGATCGAGGTTTCAGCGGAGACGAGCTTGTCGCGGATCTGGGACGCCAGGTCCATCGACAGGGACGCGTTCTCAACGGCGGTAATGGCTTGGGTGGGGTCCGACAGCGTGCCGGTGGCCAGCCCCTGCGACGCCTGGGTGGCGTTGGCCTGGGTCGTCTCCAGCGAGCTGAGCGCGTTGCTCAGCGCGCCGCTGAAGCTGCCCGCGCCAGCCTGGCCGGCGCTGGGGTTCTGCGTCGAGCCGACCCCGCCGACGGAGCCGACGCTCCACTCGCTCGGGTTCAGCTGGCCGAGAGCTGACGAGATCGCGGGGATCATTTGAGGATGTCCAGCGTCTTGGAGTACATGGTCTTGGCCGTGCTCATCGCGGTGACGTCGGCCTGGTAGGAGTTGGACTCGGAGATCAGGTCGGTCATCTCGCTCACCGGGTTGACGTTGGGCATGCTCACGTAACCCTGCGCGTTGGCGCCCGGGTGGCCCGGGTCGTAGACCAGCTGGTCGGGCGTCGAGTCGTCGACGATGCCGGCCACCTGTACGCCGCCCGGCGTGGCGCCGGACTGGCCCAGAGCGCCGGCGAGCTGGGTGCCGAAGGTGTTGCCGACCTGCTGCAGGACGACCTCCTGGCGGCGGTACGGCTGACCGTTGGCGCCCTGCGTCGTCTGCGCGTTGGCGAGGTTCTCGGACGTGACGTCCATCCGCGTGCGCTCGGCGGTGAGGCCGGACGCGGCCAGGTCGATAGCGTCGAAGAGGCTCATGACCCGGGCGTGCCCATCGCGGTCTTGAGGATCGATTCGCGCTGCGCGGCGACGGCGGTCAGGTCCTCGTAGAGAAGGCCGTTCTCGGCGATGTCGGCCGAGTCCTGCTCGCCGCTGACACCGTTGCCGTCGGCGCCGACGACGCCGGACTGAGTGACCGGCGAGAAGTTGACAGAGCTCGGGGACTGGCCGCTCTGCATGGCGTTGGCCAGGGTGCTCTGGAAGTTGACGTCCTCCCGCTGGTAGCCGGGGGTATCGGCGTTGGCCAGGTTGTTGGTCAGGAGCGTCTGGCGCAGCATTGAGCCGCGCATGGCTGCCTCGAGGGAAAGCTGAGTGGTGTCAAGGAGGGACATAGATTCAGGTCGCTTTGCACTGGCCCTCCTTGGGCTCTCCATGACCACTCCTTGCGGTCATTTCTAATGTCGGCGGCTGGCGAAAAGTCTTTAGACCCCATCTGTTAGGAAAAGCCCAAAAACCGTCGCATCATGCTCCGTGGCTGAGCAAACGAGCGCTCAGGGCACGTGAGTTGCCTCACCCGCCGGCGGGAGGCTCTTTCTGGGGGGCTGAGGGGGGTCCGTCGGTCAGGCGGTGGCGGCGATGAGCGACGTCCGCCGCTGCGTCGGGGCGTAGCCGTCGGCGGCACGCTGGGCGTGGCGCACGCGGCCGAGCTCCAGCAGCAGCACCTCGCGCACCCGTAGCAGCTCGATCTCGACGCGCTTGGTGAGCTGGCGGCAGCGCTCCAGCGTCGCCCGCGCGGCCTCCGGCGGCGTGGCCGGCATCGAGCGCTCCAGCTCGGCCCGCACCTCCTTGAGCATCTCCAGCTCGCCGAAGCTACGCTGGGAGACGAGCTGCAGCTCGCGCTCGATGAGCGCGGCGAGCGCCTCGTAGGGCTCCACGGACTCAGCGCTCATCGACCGGCTGGTCGGCGATCGCCGCCCAGGATTCGCGCAGCTTACCCAGGATGTCGTCGATCTCGAGGATCTTCGACGGGTCCTGGTCCAGGCGGGCCTGGCGCAGGTGCGAGAGCGAGAAGGTGTAGATCGACTGCAGGCGGGCGGGCAGCTCGCCCTGGTCCATGTCGAGCGTGTTGCGCAGGTGGCGGATGATGTCCTCGGCGCGCGTGAGCTTGTTGTGGGCGGCGGGGATGTCGCGCTCGCCCATGGCCACCGCGGCCTGGTGCAGGAAGCGACGGGTGCCGTCGTAGAGCATCACGACCAGCTGTCCGGGGGAGGCGGTCAGGACCGCGCTGGCACGATAGGAGGCGTTGGCGTTGGGGGAGTAGGCGGCGTATGTGCTCATTTGTGTCGTCTCACACCAGGTTGAGTTGAGTAAGTACTCCGTGAGGGGTCCGGTGCCGCACGTGACGCCGGTGACAGGAGCGATCCATTCGCTCACCCTTGTGATCGGCCGTGGCGGCCGAACATTGAGAAAGAACCGGTCCGGTGCGCATCCGCCGCACAGCTCGTCGGCGTGCGGATCAGGCGCCCGGCAGTGACGCGATCTGGCTGGTCAGCCAGCTGCTCTCGGACTGGTTTGACGAGAGCGCCGCCTCGAGCTGCGCGAACTCCTGCACGAGGAAGTTCTGCTTGTCGGTCAGTGCCGACTGCATCGACGAGATCTGATTGCCGAGGTTGGAGATCTGCGAGTTGTCGCCCGCCAGGCGCGCCGCGATGGTGCCGCCCGAGTCAGAGGCGTTGTCGGCGATGTTGACGAAGCTCGACGACCAGCTGCCCAGGATCGACTTCACGCCGCCGGGGTTGGACGCCAGCATGTTGGTCAGCGTGGTGGCGTTGAGGGTCAGGTTGCCGGCCAGCGCCGACTGCGACACCGCGCCGTTGCCGGTGGTGGCGCCGGTGCTTACGCCGATGTCGTCCATGGTGGCCGCGCCCGAGGGCAGGCCTGAGCCCGCCGTGAACATCATCGAGCGCATCGAGGTGAGGACGTCCTGTAGCTCGGGATCGCCGAACAGCGTGCCCTGCGTCGGGTCCGTGCTCGACGGCTGCTGTGTCAGCTGCGTCTGGATGTCGGAGATCACCTTGTTGTACTGCGTGACGAAGGTGTTGATCGCGTTGGAGATGTTGGTCGAGTTCGGAGCGGGGGCGCCGACGTTGACCGTGATCGGGCCGCTGGTGGTGGTGACTCCGGTAAGCGTCAGCGTCACGCCGCCGATCGCGTTGGTCACCGAGTTCGAAGCCGAGCTTCCGCTGACGCCGTCGACGCTGAACAGCGCATCCTGGCCCGCCTTGGACGACTGCGGCGAGAGGGCGCCGCCGCCGCTGACGTCGGTCACGCCCACGGCTGAGCTGGCGCCGGTCTGGCGCGAGGAGAAGACCACGGTGCCCGAGTTGGTGGCCGCCGCGAAGACGGAGCCGTTCTGGTCTGAGTTGACCGAGTCGACGAAGTCCTGGACCGATTCGCCAGCCTTGATCGTGTACTGGCTGCCGTTGATCGAGATGTTGTCGTCGCTGGTGGGGCTGGTGAAGCCGTATGTGGCCTGCGCCGAGTTGGCCAGCTGGCTCACCGACACCTGGTAGCCGCCGACACCGGCGCCGCTGGCGCTGGTGGCGGTGACGCGCGTCGGGTCTGACGAGGTCACCGACTGCTGGGTCTCGAACAGCGTCGGGTCGCCCACCGCCAGCGCGTCGGCGGAGAGCGTCTTCAGCTCGGACTGGATGCTCGTCAGCTGCTTGTTCATCGCCGTCAGACCGCTCTGCTGGTTCTGCAGATTGGTCACGGGCTGCTGGTAGATCGCCATCTCCTCGGTGATGATCTGGTTGGTGTCCAGCCCCGAGGCGAGGCCGGTCACCTGCAGTCCGCCGCCGCCGAGCGAGGACAGGGTCAGGCCCGAGGTGGAGGTGGAGGTGGAGGACGATGAGACGGAGCTGGTGGACATGAGGGATCCTTTGTCAGTGCGTCAGCGCAGCGCGTTGCCCGCGGCAAGTTCCAGCACCGCGCGCGACGACAGGCGTCGCAGCGAGGTGCCCGAGACGTCGGTCAGCTCGACGGCGAGCCGGCCGGTGGCCTCGTTGAGGTCGAAGCGGACGTGCCGGCCGGACGCTTCCAACCGCTCGTAGGCCTCGTGAGCACGGGCGATCGCATCCAACACCTCCGGAGGCGGGGAGGCGGGGATGTCGTCCGAGCGGACGCGCGCGCTGCGCGGGAAGCGTGAGAACCGAGAAGTCATGCTGCTCGGGGTAATCGAGCGCAGACCCCGGCAACTTGAGCTTCATGGCCGGATGTCCAGTCGCCGTGTCTAGACGCTGACCGGGGCCGGCAGAGCGTGCAGCAGGGCCTTGGCCTGAGCCGAGGCGGGGTCGAGCTCGAGCGCGGCGGTGGCGAAGTTGACCGCGTCCTCCGTCATGCCCTGCGCCAGCGCGATGTGGGCCAGGCCCACCATCGAGCGCGCGTCGGGGGCGTCGGAGGCGACGGCCAGCCACTCCTGGGCGGCGCGGTCCACGAGACCGGCCTTCAGGTACATCTGGGCCAGCAGCTCGCGCTGCTCGCGGCGGGGCAGCTGCGAGCGCTCGAGCACCGGCAGCAGCGCCACGAAGCGCTTGCCGTCGGCGCCGAGCAGCAGCGTCTCCAGGATCACGCCCAGCATCGGCGCACCGGCCACGGAGACCGGCGCGGTCTCGGTGGCGCCCTGCGCGACCGCGGCCCAGGCCTCGAACACGGCGCCCTCGGCGGCCGACAGCCCGGCGCTCGAGGCGCGTTCCAGCGTGGCCTTGACCGTTTCCTCGTCGGCGCGGCCGACGACGCTGCACAGCTCGATCCGGGCGGCGAGGCCGGCGTAGGGGTCGTTGGTGGGCACGGCGGCGGCCAGCTCGGCGGCCTCGTCCCAGGCGCCGCGGCTCAGTCGCAGCTCGGCGAGGCTGGTGCGGGCCCGGGTGGCGTCGGGGGCATCGGCCACGGCCACGCGGTACTGGGCCTCGGCCTCGTCGGTCGCACCGGCTTGTGTAAGCGCGGCGGCCACGGTCAGGCGGACGGCGGCGGGCAGGGTCTCCAGCTTGTCGAGCTCGATCACCACGTCGCTCGGGGCCACGCCGTCGCGCAGCAGCGCCGACGCGTAGGGCCCGGCCACGGCGGGGAAGTCGGGGTGGTTGGCGACGCACCACGCAAGCTCGGCGCGCGCCTGCGCCGCGTCGCCGAGCTCCAGCTGCAGCTCGGCCAGCGCCAGGCGGGCCAGGAAGGTGCCGCTGCCGACCACCGGGCCGTACCGGGCCGGGGCGTCGCCCATCTCGATGGCACGACCGAACAGGGCCAGCGCCTTGTCGGTGTCGCCCTGCATCTGGGCGATGCGCGCCTGCGCGAGGACGAGGTCGGTGAAGTGCGGGAACAGGTCCAGGCCTTCGGCCGCGGTGGTGTTGGCCTCGGTCAGCTTGCCGGCGAGGCGGAGCGCCATGACCAGGCGCGTGAACAGCGACGGCACGTACTCGGCGCGGGTGAGGTTGCCCTCGGCGGCGACGAGCGACCGCGCGGCGCGCAGTTGCTCGATGGCGGCGTTGAGGTCGCCGACCACGATGTACTCGGAGCCGAGGTTGAAGTGCAGGAAGGGAGTGTTGGGCGACTCGGCGGCCTGCTTGCGCAGCAGCTCGATGTTGCGGCCCGACTTCTCCTTGGCATCGCGCACCGAGCCCAGGTAGCCGTAGTGCGTGACGCGGACCGGCGTCTGCTCGACGCGGCCGGGGATGTAGGTGGGCAGCGTGTGGGCGATCTGCTCGTGCAGGCGGTCCTTGAAGCGGTACTCGGGGCGGTTGCGGAACACGCGCAGCGCGTTGTTGACCATCGCGCCGCCGTCCTCGAGCTCGCCGGTGTAGCTGGTCTCGACCAGGTAGAAGGCCTCGCGCCAGGTGCGGCCGGTGAGCGCGCGCAGCTGCTCGACATCCTCTGCGACGAGCACCTCGTCGGCGTCGAGGTACATGACCCAGTCGCCGGTGGCGGCCGCAAAGGAGACGTTGCGGGCGTCGGAGAAGGAACCGGTCCAGGGGAACTCGATGACCTTGGCGCCGAAGGACTTGGCGATCTCGACGGTGGCGTCGGTGGAGCCGGTGTCGACGATGACGATCTCGTCCACCGCGGGGGCGACGGCGGCCAGGCAGCGCGGGAGCATCTGCTCCTCGTCGCGCACGATCATGCACAGGCTGAGCGTCAGGCCGGTGGCCGGCTTGGCGCGGTTGGCGACGCCGGTGGCGCGGCGGGCCAGGCCCGGCACGGCGGCGTGCAGCGGGCGGGTGCGGCGCCCGGCGCGCTTGCGGCGCGCCACCTCGTCGAGGTTGGCCTCGACGTTGGGCAGGCTGGAGTCCAGGCGGCGGGCGGCGCGGAACAGCGTCTGCGCGGCGTCGAGGCTCCACAGCTCGTACAGGGCCACGCCGGCCAGGTTGAGGATGGTGGGCTCGGTAGGGGCCTGCTCCAGCATGTCCAGGGCGGCGGTGGCGATGGCGACATACACGCGCGTGGCCAGACTCTCGGAGGCCTGCGCGGTGGCGCTCATACCGGCGTCGATCAGGGTCAGCTGAGCGTGGAAACGGCGATGGGGGTCGGTGAGCTCGCCGGCGGTGGCGAACAGGGCGCTGAAGGCCGCGACGTCACCGCGGCCCAGAGCCGTCCGCGCCTCGTAGGCGAGGCTTTCAGAGGTGACGGCGGGGGTGGCGGCGGTGGCCGCCGGAGTGGAGGACTGAAGGGTTTTGCCAGTGAGGCGAAGAGCCATGGAGAGATCCTTACCGAGGGAGCACTCTCATCATCGGCTGTGCCCTCGCCGGACTTAAGTCCAGGGCGAGCGGGGATTCCTCAAGCTTCGCGCCGGCGCCCTGCCCCCGCATCGAGCTTGTAGGCCCAGGCGAGCGTCTCGGCCACCGCCTTCCACATCGCCTCGGGCACGTGGGCGCCGAGCTGCAGCGCCGACAGCGCCTCCACCAGCGCCCGGTCCTCGCGCACGGGGACACCCGCCTCGCGCGCGGCCGCGATGATGCGATCCGCCAGCAGGCCCGCGCCCGTCGCTGTCACCGTCGGCGCGACGTCGCCGTGGCCGTAGTGCAGCGCGGTGGCGCGCCGGCGTGGCTGCTCGGACTCAGGCATAGAGGTCCAGGGGCTCGCGTCGCGGGGAGACGCTGACCGACACGGCGCGCCCGGGCGCCGCCTGCGCCAACGCCTGGCGCAGCTCATCGGTGCCGGCCCGGGCGAGCTCGAGCGGCGCGCCGGCGGGGAGGGTGACAGCGAGGCTGAGGGCGCCTCCGTCCATCTGGAAGCGCAGGTCGACGGAGCCAAGCGCCGGGGCGTCGTAGCGCAGCAGGACGTTCTGGCGCCCGCCGCCCTGCCCGCCCGCGCCGCCGGCGTCGCGCTCGGTGACCTGGAGGCGGCCGCCGCCGGGCAGGGGAACCGGACCCCACCCACCCTGCGCGGCCAGGGACGGGTCGGGAGCCTGGGGCTGTTGAGTCTGCTGTCCCTGCTCCGCCCCCTGGGTGGGCGGGGCCTGCTGGGTGGGCTGGGCCTGGTCTCGCTCGTGGGGGTCGGTGATGGCCAGCAGCACCCGTTCGGCGTTGACGTCGCGGACCACGAGGCGCAGGTCGTCGCCGGCCTGGACGTTCTCGGGCAGCTCGGCATCGAGGAGCATGCCGGCGATGCTCAGCGAGCCCTTCTGCCCGGGGGGCGCCTGCACCACGCGCGCCATCACCGCACGTCCGGGCACGATCTTGATGTCCGGGCCGACCAGCACGCGCAGGGCCTGGGGGTTGATGGCCAAAGGTGCGGACATGGGGCTCAAGAACTATGCAGCACCTGTCGATCATCTCCGTACGATGGATCCCGGTCTCTACATTGCCGCGTCCGGAATGCTCGCTGAGCAGGTGCGGCAAAACCAGCTTTCCAACGACCTCGCCAACGCCTCGACCCCTGGCTACAAGCCCGACATGGCCGAGCAGCAGAGCTTCGGCTCCCTCCTGCTCCAGAACACCTCGACGGGGCAGCCGGTCGGCACCATCAACACGGGCGTGCGCATCGACAAGGTCGTCACCGACACCTCCGCGTCGGCGCTCACCCAGACCGGCCAGCCGCTGGACTTCGGCATCTCGGGCACCGGCTACTTCGCTGTGCGCGCCGGCTCGGGCATCCGCTACACCCGCGATGGCCAGTTCCAGTCCAACAGCAAGAGCCAGCTCGTCGACCAGCAGGGCAACCTGGTGCTCGGCCAGAACGGCCAGCCGATCACGGTGGGCAACAAGGGCACCGTGCCCGCCGGCGCGCTGGGCGTGTTCAACGTGCCCAACGTCACCAAGCAGGGCGAGAACTACTTCTCCGGAGCCTCCACGGGCAAAGCCTCAGGCACCGTCCAACAGGGCGAGCTCGAGTCCTCCGGCGTGGACGCCGTCTCCACCATGACCGACATGATCGCCTCGCTGCGCGCCTACCAGGCCGGCCAGAGCGCTCTTCAGTCGATCGATCAGACAATGCAGGAAGACGCGACCAGCGTCGGCTCAATCCAAGGGTGATCTGAATGTTGCAGGGTTTGTACGCCGCGGCCTCCGGGATGGAGGCGACGCAGAACCAGCTCAACGCCATCTCCAACGACATGGCGAATGTCGACACGAACGGGTACCAGGCGACCGAGGTCGGGTTCCAGGATCTGCTCTACAGCGGCGGCGGCAATTCCAGCGGCAGTCCATCGATCTCCACCGGCGCCGGCGCGTCGTCCGCGATCGTGGGCCGCAGCGATGCCCAGGGCACGATTCAGAACACCGGGCGCTCGCTCGACGTCGCCATCCAGGGCCCGGGCTACCTGCAGGTGCGCCGCAACGACGGTTCCGTCGGCCTGACCCGCAACGGCGCGCTGCAGGTCAACGCCCAGGGTGAGGTCACCGACTCCACTGGCAACCCCCTGGTCCCGGCGCTGAAGATCCCCAAGGGCACCAGTGTCGACGACGTCAAGATCGAGACCAACGGCCAGGTGATCGCCGGCTCCACGACGATCGGCAAGATCTCCCTGGTTAACGTCCCGGCGCCCAGCCAGCTCCAGCCCGACGGCAGCAGCGTGTTCAGCGTCACCGCCGGCAGCGGCGCGACGCGTCCGGCCGCCGGCTCCTCGATTCAGCAGGGCGCCCTGGAGGGCTCCAACGTGGACGTCGCCGCCGACATGACGCACATGATCACCGCTGAGCGCAGCTACCAGATGGCCAGCCAGGCGATCCAGTATCAGGACCAGATGCTGCAGATCGCCAACGGGATCAAGAAGTAATGAGTGCCATCGCCGCCACGTCGGCCCTGCCGACGACCAGCGCCTCGATGCCGGCCGGCAACCTGCCGATGATCGACCCGGCCAACGAGCCGGCCGCCGTGCGCAACGGCGACCAGAAGGCCAAGAACGCCTACCAGACGGGCCTGGCCTTCGAGAACGTGCTCGTCAACGAACTCGCCCAGCAGCTGGCGGCCACCGTGCCGGGCCTCGACGGCTCCAGCGGCTCCGACGACGGTCTGGGCGGCTCCAGCGACGACGGTCTCGGCGGCACCAGCAGCGACTCCTCGGGTAGCAGCGGCGGCCTCGGCGCCTACTCCTCGCTGCTGCCCCAGACGCTGAGCTCCAGCATCATGGCCGGCGGCGGTACCGGGATCGCCATGCAGATCGCCCAATCCATCGATCCCGCACTGGGAGCGCCCAAGAAATGAGCCTCACCGTTCCCGCCGAGCAGTTCGACACGGCCCTCACCACTGACGTCATCGCCCACCTCGAGGCACAGCTGGCCTCGGCTCGCCGCCTGCTGCAGGTGGTGCTCGAGCAGGGCGCGGCCATCCGCGCTCGCGACGTGGCCCAGGTCGTCAACCTCACCGGTCTGCTTCAGGCCGAGCTCCAGCGCCGCGCGCTGATCGAGCGCGACCGCGCTCGCCTGCTCGACCGTGCGGGCGCCCATCTCGGCGTCTCGCCCACCGCCGTGTCGATGAGCCTGCTCGACGCCGTCATGGACCCGGGCCGCGCCCCGCTGGCCCACGCGCGCAGCGCTGAGCTGCGCGGGATCCTCGAGGAGGTCCAGCGCGAGCACCACGTCAACCGGGCGCTGATGAACCAGGAGCTGTCCTTCCTGGATCACCTTCTGCGCCTGGCCGATGCCGACCGGCACCTGGGCTACGACTCCGGCGGCGATCACAACCGCATGACCGCGCCCCGCCTGTCCAGCCGTCACCGCGTCCTGGACCTGGAGGTCTAGCGCCGTGACGATCCCGTCCTTCACCGGTCTGCAGACGGCCCTGAGCGGCCTCGAGGCTGCCCAGGCCGCCATCACCACCACCGGCGA
>DASXCN010000681.1:0-10193 GCA_036491155.1 Solirubrobacteraceae bacterium
CCCCGACCCTTCAGAAAGGACCGCGACATGACTGTCGACCACCATGAGAACGACACGGCGATCAAGCGCATCTTCACCGCATGGGATGAGGCGCTGGGAGCGAAGGACCTCGACGCCTCGATGGCGCTCTACCACGAGGACGCGACCCTGGAGAGCCCCCTGGTTCGCCACTTGCTCGGCACTGAGGAGGGCGTGATCCGGGGACGCGAGAACCTCCGGGCTTTCGTCGCCACCGTGTTCGCAAACGAACCGCCTCAGCGCCAGCGCTTCCGGGTCGGCTTTCTCTCCGACGGACGGCGACTCACCTGGGAGTACCCGCGCGAGAGCGACGGCGGCGAGCAGATGGACATCGTCGAGGTGATGGAGATCCGCGACGGACTGATCCAGCACCACCGTGTCTACTGGGGGTGGTACAGCGTCAAGCTCTACGCGTCGGCGGCCCGGACCTGACCGTTGGGCGGTCAGTGCGGGCAGGATCACGTCGGGTTCCAACAGGTCGAAGATCGCCAGGGCGGTGCAGGCGATGGCGATGTTGCGGCGCGCGGTCAGCCCGTTGTGGTGACTGTGCCACACGATGAACAGTGAGAGCAGCGCTCCGTGCCGATCGACGAGGACACCCTCGTCTACCTCGTCGAGTTGCATCCGGTGCGCTCTGGCGACTGAGCGCCGCGGATGTCACGCCGGGGCACCCCGGCGGTGTCTTCATGCCGAGACCACAACGGACCTGGAGGACACCATGACCCTGCGCATCCCAAAGGCGGAGCTTCCCTCGGAGATCACCGAGACCATGATCCAGCGGTTCGGCGCGGTGCCGGAGCCCGTCGAGGTGATGTGGAACAACCCCGCCGTCGCCGAGTCCAACCTCACCTTGTCGGCTCAGGTGGGCACGTGGGACACGGTCGACGCGAGCCTCAAGACGTTCGCGCACATGGCGGTGGCGGCTCAAGTGGGCTGCAGCTGGTGCCTGGACGTCAACTACTTCGCGGCGCTGAACGAGAACCTCGACGTGGCCAAGGCCAGCCAGGTGCCGCGCTGGCGCGAATCAGATCTGTTCACAGCGGCGGAGCGCGACGTGCTTGAGTACGCAGAAGCCATGACCAACACGCCCCCGACGGTCACCGCTGAGTTGTCCGCGCGTCTCCTTGACCGGCTTGGCCCCGCCGCGATGGTGGAGCTCACGGTGTTCATCGCCGCCGCCAACATGGGGTCGCGGAGCAACGTGGCCTGTGGGATCGAGTCGCAGGGATTCTCCGCCGCTTGCGAGGTTCCGCTGGCCGCGCGCCCGGAGCTGTCCGGCGCGGCGTCGAGCGCATGACCGAGGATCCGTTCGTCACCCACCGCAGCCTGCTCTTCACGGTCGCTTACGAGATGCTGGGGTCTGCCGCCGACGCCGACGATGTGCTGCAGGAGTCCTGGCTGCGGTGGGCCGACGTCGGCCAGTCCCAGGTCAATGACCCGCGCGCGTACCTCATCCGCGTCGTCACGCGCCAGGCCCTCAACCGCCTGCGCACCGTGTCGCGGCGCCGGGAGGACTACGTCGGAGAGTGGCTGCCCGAGCCCTTGCTCACCACGCCCGATGTGGCCGAGGACGTCGAACTGGCCGAGAGCGTGTCGATGGCGATGCTGACCGTGCTGGAGACGCTCGGGCCGACGGAGCGCGCGGTGTTCGTCCTGCGTGAGGTGTTTGAGCTGTCCTACGGCGAGATCGCCGCCGCCATCGGGAAGGCCGAGCCCGCCGTGCGGCAGATCGCGCTGCGGGCGCGTGAGCACGTCGCCGCGCGGCGGCCGCGGGTGCGGGTGAGCCGGTCAGAGCAGGAGGCGGTCGTCGAGCGGTTCCTCGTCGCGCTGCGCACCGGGCAGGTGCAGGCCCTGATGGAGGTCATGGCGCCCGACGTCGTCCTCGTCGCCGATGGCGGCGGCGTCGTGCCGGCCGCGCGCGCTCCCATCCAGGGCGCCGAGCGTCTGGCGCGACTGCTCACCCGCCGGGACTGGGCGATGACCGCCGTCTGGCTCAACGGGGCTCCTGCGGCCCGGGTACGGCTCGGCGAGGCACAGGCCGCGGTGAGCCTGGTGGTGGAGGACGGACGGGTCACGCGCATCTACGCCGTGGCCAACCCGCGCAAGCTGACGCGCTTGGATGAGCCCGCCAAGCTCGCTCGCTAGGCCAGCCCCCGGACCCGATCCGCTGTGTTGAGCCTGTGTAAAGCCTGGATCCCAAACCACCCAACACGTATGCATTCGGGCCGAATTCTTATACATCCGCGTGGAGTTTCTTGACGGTCTGCACCCGCAGGTATAGGACGCTCGCCAAATCTCTATATGCATCCGGGGATGGGACCGCGACCCGGGAAAGGACAGGTTGCGATGCGTCGTCTTCGGATGGTGTTAGTGATGCTTGTCGCGGTCGGGGCCGTCGGCGCCGTGGTCGGCGCCGTGGCCAGCGGTCGTTCACCGCAGGTACGACGAGCCAGTGAGCATCGGGCGGCGAACGCCCACCCGCAGCTCGCGGTGCGCGGTCTCGCGCACTCGAAGCTGGCCTCGGGCGCGGCGTCCGGTGGGCGCGTGATCGTCCTGCTCAAGCAGACCGACCGCAGCGGCCGGCTGGCCCACAACCTCGGCCAGCGCAAGACGGTCGAGGTCGGCCAGCAGGCACCGATCGTGTCGAGCATCAAGCGCTCGGGCGGCGCCAGCGTGCGCAAGCTGACGCTGGTCAATGCAGTCGCCGCCAGGGTGTCGTCCAAGGAGGCAAAGGCGCTGGCGAGCCGAAGCGACGTCGCGCAGGTCATCCCCGACCAGCAGGTGACCGAGACGGTCCCGCTGACGCCGACGGCGAGCACCGTGACCCCCGGACCGGGCGAGTGCACGAACAACCCCAACAAGCCCCAGATCGAGCCCGAGGCCCTGCAGACGATGCACTTCGAGGGAACCGGGAAGGACGAGGCCGAGAACATCGCCAACGGGGCTGGCGTGGTCGTGGCGATCGAGGGCATGAACGAGCTCGCGGGCCAGCCTGACTTCCAGCGGGCCGACGGCACGCACGTCGTCGAGGACGCCCCGGACTACAACCCGGCCGACATTCCCAACGACGGCAACCTGGACGAATGGTTCGGCGACGCCTCGTCGGTCGCGGCGCAGGGCACCGTGACCTACCAGTACTCGTCAGAGCTGCCCTTCTCCAACCTGCCCGCCGGCTGCACGTTCGTCATCAAGGGCGACGCCCCCGGCGCCACCCTCGTCGACCTGTCCCTGGTCGACCCCGCAGCGGCGCTCGTCAACCAGGACGGCCAGCGCATGGCCCAGATCACCCAGTCCGAGTCGACGATCGCGGCCGGGATCGACAATGCGGTCGCCAACCTGCACGCAGACGTCATCTCTGAGTCCTACGGCTCCGGCGGCGGCTCCAACTTCCTGTGGGCCGTGGACGACGCCGCCGTGGCAGCGGGTGTCACGGTCACCGTGTCATCCGGTGACGAGGGCTTTGACAACACGTTCATCGCACCGGCCGACGACCCCAACGTCATCGGCGTCGGCGCGACGACGACACTCCGGCTCCAGGCCCAGGCCTACGGCTACCCGAGCTGGATCTCCGACAACATCGCGACGCTGTCGTCGACCGGCACGGGCCAGCCGACCTCGCTGCCTGGTGCCCCCGGGAAGTACGTCGACCTGACCGCACCGGGCTACGGCGGCGAGGTCGCGTGCAGCCCGCTGGTCCCGGCTGGGTGCCCGACGAACGCGCTGACTGAGGCGTTCGGCGGCACCAGCGAGTCGGCCCCATTCGTCGCCGGCGCCGCCGCCGACGTGATCGAGGCGTACTCCAACACCCACAACGGTGAGCGCCCGACGCCCGCGATGGTCAAGCAGATCCTCGACGGGACGGCGTCGGACATCAACGCCCCGGCGGGCGAGCAGGGCGCCGGCGAGGTCAACATCTACCAGGCGGCCCTCGCGGCCGAGCAGGAGCCGTTCACCACGGTCAAGGGCGATTCGGCGGCGCCGGGCCTGCTGTCGACGCCGACCCAGGTCGACGTCTCCGGCGCCGGCGGGACGACCGTTCCGCAGTCGCTGAGCATCTACAACGCCTCCAAGAAGGCCACCAAGGTCACGGCGGCGCTGCGCCAACTGGGACCGGCGCATCAGATCGGCTCCACGGTCACCGAGAACGTCTCGGCCCCGGCGGCCGGCGCGGCGATCCCGGCCAAGGGCGCGCAGGCCGCGGCCCCGGTGACGTTCAACGTGCCCAAGGGGGTCGACCGGCTCAACGCCAACATGATCTGGCCTGACCCGACCAACAGCAACATCCTCTACTACATCCTCACCGACCCGGAGGGTCGCCTGGCCCAGATCTCCTACGACTTCGGGGCCGGCGGCACGCGTCCGACGGTGCCCAACATCCAGCACACCGAGGTGACCGATCCCCAAGCGGGCACGTGGACGGCCACGATCCTGTGGGGCAATGGCCGCTCGCACCTGCAGGAGCCGCCGAACGTCCCCGGCACCTACACCGGGCCGATGTCGTTCCAGGTCACCCGCCAGAGCTACACCTCGACGAGCCTGAGCGGCAAGGCGCTCAAGGTCCCGGCACGTGGCTCGGCGACCCTCAACGTGGGTGTGCCGCTCGAGACCACTCCCGGCGACCACGACATGTCGATCCAGCTGTCCGGTGACAACGGGGCCACCGCCTCGGTGCCGGTGCTGGCGCGTACCGTGATCCCGTCGACGGGAGGCGCGTTCCAGGCGCCGATGGGGACGAGCGTCGGGCGTTCGAATCCGGAGAACTCGCTGTTCTTCGTCGACGTGCCGGCGGGGCAGCAGGCGATGAGCGTGTCGTTGAACACCGCCGATGCGAGCCCGGACAACACGTACTCCTACACGCTGTTCTCCCCGTCGGGCAAGGAGGTCGTGGCCGACGCCACACCGACGACGACGCTGCAGGGGGTCGGCTCCACCACCCCGACGGCGCTCGCCAACCTGTCGGTCGCCGACCCGGCGCCCGGACGCTGGCTGATCGACATCCAGCTCAACCTGATCACGAGCGGAATGGAGTTCAGCCAGGTCGTCAACGGCAACGTCACGTTCAACAACTCGGGCGTGACCGTGCTCACCGGGCTGCCGACATCGGCCTCGACCACGCTCGCGCAGAACACCGCACAACCGGTGCTGCTGCGCGTGACCAACACCACCGGTGTCGGACGGACGTTCACGTTCACGTCCAGCCAGCCCGCGCCGGCGGACATCGCGCCCGTGAGCGCCTACATCCCGGCAGGCGTGACGCAGCTGGTGACCCTGCAGCTGACCCCGTCGGCGGCGCCGGGGACGGTCGTCACCGGCAACCTGGGCGTCTCGACCACCACCTCGGCGGTGTCAACGGTCCGCCGGCCCGTGCCCAACCAGTCCACGATGGCGATCCTGCCCTACACCTACACCGCCGGGCCGCCCGCGTCCTAGTCGCGGGGGCCGGCGGCAGTCGTCCTCCCGTCCGTAGCCAGGCGCCGGAATCCATCCGGCGCCCGGCCGGTCGGGGGCGCGTCTGAACCTCGGGCCCGGTCGTCGGACGCGGGCTTGTCGGCGGGCGGGTCATCGCTCGGCGGATCGGCGGCCGGCGGCTGCTGCACGGTGGAGAGGTAGCTGTAGTGCATGGGGCTGCACATACGCGGTGACGCTAGTGGTGCCGGGCGACACGCGCTTCTCGAAAACTGATCGCTTGGGGTGCATCCGTCCGGCTCACTTCTTGGCCGCCGTCCAGCCGCCCACCACGGCGCGGATGAAGTCATGGCGCTTCGGGCACGGGTTCCCCGGCACTCCTGGATCGGCCTTGCCGTCACCCTTGCGCAGCCGGTCCGGGTTCACGAAGTAGTAGGCGACTGACTGGGCCAGATCCTCGGCGGCGTTGGTGTTGGCATAGCTGTCGGGTGGGGCCTCACCCTTGCGGGTGCGCACGTACTTGGCCTTCCACCAACCGGTGGCCTTCATGAACCCGTCGAGCTGGGAAGCGAACGCACCATGCGCGAGCTCGTGGCTGGCGTGCATTTCGAAGTAGTGCTCGTCGGTGGTGCTGAGGACCGGGTCGGGTCGGAACAGGACCGCCGTCCTGGCGTCCTTGAAATGCTGTCCCCGCGTGCGGTCGGCTGCCTCTGGCGCCTCATTGGCGGCGGTGGTGTTGCTGTCGTCGGCGGCGACCGTCAGCTTGCCCACGGTCGTCGTCTCCTGCGGGTTCGACGCGCGCGTGGACCGCCGCCGGGCATCGCCGAGGATCGGCCCGAAGTGCTTGAAGGCCGCCTCGAAGCCCTTCAGCTCCTGGTAGTCCCAGATCTCCACTTCGGTTGCCCGCAGCGCCGCGTCGGTCACGTTCCCCCCCACGCCGTAGTACTCGCGCGCCGCCCGGCGTGAAGCGATCGAGTTGAAGGTGATGGCGTACTTCGACAGCGCCTCGGAGATGATCCGCTCGGCGTCGGCGCGCTGCTGCTCACTGGTGACGCGGACGCGCTCGTGGCCGATCCAGACGACGGCGGGACGGCCGGCCTTGAGATCGACCGCGGCCTGGGTGTTGGCCTTCGCGGCGCGGTCCTTGAACGTCGCCTCGTCCTTGGCCGACGCGGCGACCTCCGCGTCCTCGATCCGCTTGCCCTGCGTGCTGAGGTCCGTCGTCTGATCCGGATCACGGGCGAGTGCGCGACGGGCGAGCGTACGCCCGGCCTGGCTGCCCGCTGGGTCCAGGCCGCGTGGCGTCCGGTCCAGACGACTCTCGCCCTTGAGCCCTCCGAGGCGGACCTTCGCGCTGCGCTTGTAGCGCTTGTTGTCGGAGCGGATGGCGTCGCGCGCCTTCTCGCGATTCTCATCGGCGGTGCCGTCCAGCGCCCGGGCGAGGTCCCCGTGCTCCAGGCCCGAGCCTGGCGAGAACAGCTGCGCCCGGTCGTTGACGTCGGTGATGACCGTGACCAGCTCACGCCATAGCTGGTCATCGTCGGTGAACACGGTCTCGAGGGCAGCGGCGATCATGAGGTAGACGTGCCCCGGCCCGATCCGCTCGGCGACCTGCTGCTCCGCGGTCCGCTGGGCGTCGCCGCTCAGCTTGTCCAACTGGGCGAGCATGTAGCGCGACTGGCGCGAATAGGCCGCCAGCTCGAGCTCGACGCGGCTGAAGTCCCGCGGATTGGAGGCGGCCCCGGCCGCGTCGCTGGCGTGCTGGAGCTCATGGAGCAGCGTGCTCACGTGAGCGATGTTGTCCAGGTCCAGCGTCCCCGGCACGTAGATCGTGTCGCCCTTGCGCTGGCCGTCTGACGCGGGGACGAACTCGGCGTGGCTCCCCTCGCCCTCGGCGTCGAACCAGGTGCTCGATACCTCGTCGATCTTGAGGTTCTGCGCCATGATCTCCCGAGCGATGTCCGTCATCCCCTGCGAGGCGGCGATGACGTAAGCGGCACCGGCGTAGGCGCGGTCACCGGGGGTCGAATCGCTGGCCCCGTTGAGCATCGCGAAGTAGACCTTGAGGTGGCTGATCGCGGCCGCGTCGGCGAGCTTCAGCGTCTGCATGGCGACGATCCGGAATGCTCCGGTCATGGCGACGATGTCGCGATCCAGCGGGTCCTTGATGAACGCCTTGTCGGACTCGGTCGGCTCGGGGTGGACACTGCGGCCGCTGTCGCGAACGATCCGGCGGTGAGACTCCGGGATCGAGCCGGCGCTGAACTCGATGACGCTGCCGCGGTCGGAGAACCCGCTCGGGTACTGGTCGTGGAGCTTGGAGGCATTTCCGGCGTCGAGCAGCGCGGCGATGAACAGCCGTTCGTCGTCGTCGATCGTTTCGAAGTAGTGCTCGAGCGCGGTCTGGCGCAGTTGCTCGACGCCGGTCTCGTCGAGGGGACCCTTGGCGGTGAGCGTCCACGCCGCGCGCGCCAGCTTCTCGGTGAGCTCGACGCCGACTTCGAGGCGCACCACCCGCGTCGCCGCGTCGTCGCCGACGACGCGCCGTCCCAGGACTTGGGCGACCGCGCGGTTGCCGGCGCGGCGCTGAAGGGCCAGCACGCCGTCGCGCGCAGATGGCGGCGTGCGGCGCGGCGCGGTCGATCCCGAGGTCCGCTGCGTGTCCTGCTGCGTTGTGGTGCGCGACGTCCGCGCATCCGGTCCCATGCCCCACGAGTATCGCCCAAGCCGCCGCGGGCGGTCAATCGAGCCACCCGCGCCCGCTGATCTGGCTACACTTATGGAGTCCAAGCCGGCGGGGACCGTCGGCACGAAGTTAGTGCACGCGTTCGTAGTAGTTGCCCACAGCACCTCCCGCGTTTCGCAGCACAAGATCTCCCGGGAGGGAAACAACAGATGGCAACTGGAACCGTGAAGTGGTTCAGCGACGAGAAGGGCTTCGGATTCATCACCCCCGATGACTCCGGCAAGGACCTGTTCGTCCATCACTCTGCGATCGCCGGCAGCGGCTTCAAGACGCTTGCCGAGGGCGCGAAGGTGTCCTTCGACGCCGAGCAGGGCCCCAAGGGCCCGGCGGCTGCGAACGTGCAGACGATTTAGCGCGAACGCGTTGTGACTGCCGACGGCCCGCCATCGTGCGGGCCGTCTGCTTTAAGGGGCGACAGCAGCGCCGCTGAGGGCCGTATCGGCAAGAATGCCGCGGGTGTTCAGGAGACTTGGGCGTTGGTGGGCGGTTGCGGCGTGCGCCGCCCTGGGTGTCCCGGGCGCCGCCGCCGCCCGCGCGGTCCCGGCCCGCCTCGTCCTGGCACCGGTCGCCGTCGCCCGGCCGATCCCCCAAGGGTTCCTGGGGCTGGCCCTCGAGTTCAGCGCGATCAAGCAGTGGGTGGGTTCAGACACGGCGCCCAACCCGGTCCTCATCCAGTTGATCCGCAACCTGGACCCGGTGGGCCGGCCGGTGATCCGGATCGGCGGGTTGAGCACGGACCGCTCGTGGTGGCCGGTGCCGGGCATGGCCAAGCCGCTCGGACTCACCGACACCCTCACCCCGGCCTGGGCGCAGTCGCTGCAGTCGCTGGCCCGTGCGATCAACGCGCATCTCGTCATGGGGGTCAACCTGGAGGCCGACAGCCCGCGCCTGGCGCAGACCGAGGCCGACGCGTTCCTGAAGTGGATCGGGCGGCGCTACGTCAGCGCGCTGGACATCGGCAACGAACCGCCTCTGTATTCGAGTGTCCCGTGGTATCGCCGCGAGGGCAACGAGGTGATCCCGTGGTACTCCGACGAGGGGACGCCCATCTTCTCCCGCGACCTGCGGTGGGGGCCGGGCGGCTTCGTCACCCAGTACGCGCAGATCCTCAACGCGCTGCCGCGGATTCCCATCGCCGGCCCCGACACCCAGCAGGCGTCGTGGTTTGCTGCCTACCAGCGCTTCCTCTCGCCGCGCTCGCGCGTGCGGACGCTCGCGTCTCACGGCTACGGGCTCAACAACTGCGTGACCAACCCCGCTTCGGCCGCGTACCCCTCGGTGCCGCACCTGCTCAACGACTACGCGCTGCACGACCTGCTCAACACCCTGACCCCGTACATCGCCGACGCCCACCGCGACGGCGCGGCGTTTCGCGTGGACGAGATGGGCTCGGTGACGTGCAACGGCCGACGTGGGGTGAGCGACACGATGGCTTCGGCGCTGTGGGCGGCGGGCGCACTGTTCAGCGTCGCCCGGGACGGCGTCGACGGCGTGAACCTGCACACCTTTCCCGGGCTGTCCAACGCGCTCTTTGACTTCAGCGATTCGGCGGGCGGCTGGAGCGCGGTGGTGCATCCGCTCTACTACGGCGCGCTCCTGTTCGCTCAGGCGGCGCCGGCCGGCTCCCGTCTGCTGGGCGTGTCCTACCGCGGGCCGCGGTCCCTGCATGGCTGGGCCACCACCGGCCCGGGTTCGGCGCGCCACGTGGTGCTTCTCAACGACAGCCTGACGCGCAGCGCCTCCGTGGCCGTCCGCGCGCCGCACGGCGTCCTCGGCTCCAGCCCGGCTGGGCTGGAGCGTCTCGAGGCGCCGAGTGCCACGGCCACGACCGGCATCACCCTCGGCGGCCGCAGCTTCGGCGTCACCACGACGGGAGTGCTGTCCGCGCCCGCCCGCGACGCCATCGCCCCACGAGGCGGCGTGTACCGGGTCACGGTGCCCGCGGCCACCGCGGCCGTGCTTACGTTCTCGACACGATGACCCGACCAAGACGAGGTGAGCCATGACGATCCGCGCGCTGCTG